>JBEIHA010000019.1:0-18431 GCA_040381635.1 Pseudobdellovibrionaceae bacterium | reverse complement strand
TGCCGAAATTCATCCATGCACGAGCAAATCGCGAAGCTTAAGCTTTCTTTGCTCACGTCGAGCAGTTTAAATTCACGAACATCCGCCACTTCTCCAGTGAAAGAATCGAAATGTGTGAGGGTGTAGCTTCCCTTAGGGTCCAAGTTCGAGAAATAAACTTTCGAGATCGAAGTGCGTTCTCCGTCCATCTCCAGTCGTTCCACGTGGGCGGGAGCATGGCGGTTGCCGAAGAGATCCTCGGCCTTAAATAGGTAGCAGGAGTTGACCGAGTGAACGACCGAGAACTGGGTTCCTTTGTCATCGGTGGCGCCCTGAACGATCGACGGTGAAGTGCGCCGAGCAGATGCGGCGGCGGCGAGATCTGTGGTTCCAGTAACGGTGGCGGCTCCGGCCCCGAGGACCCCCCATTTTAGAAGACGGCGGCGTGTGACATCCATATCAACCCCTTGAAGCATGTTTTTAACCATTGCAGCAGGGATCCGCACACATCACAAATTGTGGAGAGGTCAGTTTTAAGTCAGGGTTAAATTAGCGCGTGCAAGGCGCGAACAGCCGCCTCACGCTGATCAGGCTGGACCACTAGGGTCACTGAATGCGGTGACAGGATATATTTGTCCGCGGAAATATTTTGCGTCGACAGGATCTGTAGCGCTCGATGCGGAAGATCCGAGCTTACGCCACCGAAGCAGGTGATGCTGACCGAACTTAAAGTGGCGCGCAGTTTGCGCATACCTTTGGTTTTTTCGGTCAAGCGAACCAGTGTTTCCAAGGATTCGTCGTCCGAGGTCAGCATAATTCGGCAGAAGCTGCCGTCTTGCGCCGAAGCCAAAAGCTGTGGCCATGGCAGCGAATGCAATTTCAAGAAGTTCGAAAACTTTTCGAAGCCCAAGTTTAAGCTGGGCGCCTCGATTTCAATATGTTCGATGCGCGCGTGCGAATTGACCGATAGAACTTTTCCGATTTCCATACCGCTGACCTCGTTCGTGATTTGCGTAGCTTCATTCGCTTGGCCCCACATTTTGATACTCAAGGGAACATTCTGGCTGCGCGCCAATTCAACCGAGCGAAAGTGCAGGACTTTCGCACCCCAAAAACACATCTCGCCCAAAGAAGCCAAATCTAATTTGCGCAAAGGCTTTGACTCCGGAACCAAGCGGGGATCCGCGGTGCACACACCGTCGACTTCTTTGATGATTTCACAGCGAGCCGCCTTAAGCGCCGCAGCCATCGCGACCGCCGTGGTGTCGCTACCACCCCGACCCAAAGTGGTGATTTCTTTAGTGGATGGATTTACACCTTGAAAACCGGCCAACACCACAACTCGATTGCGTTCCAATTCTTCGCGCACGCGGATGGGCCTGACGTCGACGATACGGGCACTCGAGTGAGAATCGTCGGTCATCACGCCAGCCTGCGAGCCGGTGAATGAAATTGCCGGAACACCCAGATCGGAAAGCGCCATGCTCATCAGAGCCATCGAAATGCGTTCGCCCGTGGTCAACAGCATGTCCAGTTCACGGCGATTGGGATGAGGGCTGATCTGATAGGCCAGCTTGACCAGTTCGTCCGTAGTTTTGCCCATGGCCGAAACGATCACGACAACGCGGTTCCCTTGCGAATGCAGTTGCGCCAAAGCACGGGCCACGGCACGAACTTTTTCAGGTGTGGCTAAGCAGGCACCGCCATATTTTTGCACTATCGTTTGGCCGGGCATAAGCGGAAAAATACCGCTATTCGGCGAAAGACTCAATCTATTCGATTAAAGTTGGGCCCGGATAAAATCCGAAACTTTGGCGTTCCCGCCCTTAGGAATACGAATGCGGTGCGAACGGATGGTCGTGGGCACAAAACCCTTTAGCAATTCTGGATTGAGCTTAATCAAATCTTTGGAATTGAATCCCGCGAAGCGCGCCAAGTTGTACAGGTCGGTCCCGCCCGGAACGTTCATGTAATCGTAGCGGTAGGGCGCTTTGGGTTTGATCTCTTTAAAGCCGTAAAGCTTCGGCGCTTTAGCGATCAACATTGTAGCCAGCAATTTGGGGATGTACTGGCGGGTTTCGTCGGGAAAGTCGGGACGCTTCGAAAGAATCCAATAATTTTTCGATTTGTATTTATTCACCAAGCGTTGTGTTCGGCCTTCGCCCATATTGTAGGCGGCGGCGGTCAAATACCAAGATCCGAACTGTTTGAAGAGATCGCCGAGATAGCGCGCGGCCGCAGCCGTCGACTTAGTGAAATCGCGGCGTTCGTCCAGCCACCAGCTGGTTTGCAGGCCGTAACGGTTCGCCGTCGGTGTGATGAATTGCCAGTAGCCCACGGCCGAAGCCGTGCTGACCGCGCCCGCGGAAAATCCACTTTCGATCATTGCAACAAAGGCCAAGTCTTGCGGCATGCCTTTATCCGCGAGCATCTTCTGCATCAGGGGCATATAGGCGTGCGAGCGTTCCAGCCAAGTGTGAAACCATTTTTTGCCGTTGGTCTGAAAGAAATTGATCCACCATTTCACCTTGGTGTTGTAGGTGACCGGGATATCAAAATTAGGCGAGGCATCGACCGGCGTAAACGAAGCCGCCGCACCCGGCTTGGCGGCATGGGTGGGAAGCGAAATGAGAAGCATCATACTTAGGGCGCCGATGAAGCCGCGAACATCCTTGTTCATGTTCCTTGATTATGCCGGTGCCGGGCCTTCGCGGTCGAGTCCAACTGTCATTATTTTATTTTGCAGCGACAAATACTTGGCGCACCTTGCAGCCGATAACATCGACCTTCGTCGCGTGAGGGAAGCTTCCTTCGGCATTAAAATTATTTTCCTTGAGTCCAGCTAGACCTTTTGACCTGTGGCACCGGCTTTGCTCATTCACTGGGGTGAAGCACCAGCAAAAGTCGAGTCGGGAGTTGTGTACATGAGTTCAAAAGGTATTTATTCGGCGGTCAGCGGCGCAATGGCGCAGTCCTCGAAGCTCGACACGATCGCGAACAATTTAGCGAACGTGAACACAACCGCCTTCAAAAAAGATCGACAAGTTTTTAGCGAATATCTTTCGGCTTTTGAAAAACCCGATGATTCGATGAAGGTCCCGCGCGTGACGGCCTCCATCGAAAGCTTTTATGACATGCAGGGCGGCGATACATCTTACGTGAATCCGGCCGGCACCTTCACTACCTTTAGTCAGGGTGGCTTGAAATCCACGGGTTCACCCCTGGACGTTGCTATTGATGGCAAAGGCTTTCTCGAAGTCATGACTCCCGATGGAGTCCGCTGGACCAGAAACGGTGCTCTACAAATCGATAACGGTGGTCGCCTGGTCACCAAAGAAGGTCATCAGGTTTTGCGCGAAGGTCAAAATGATCCGGCTCAACGGGGCGTAACTTTAAGTGGTCGCAACGTCACTATCTCTCAATCCGGTGAAATATTCGACGGCGGGAACAACTTAGGTAAACTCGCCGTAGTCGAATTTCAAAATCCGGATGATCTGCAAAAAGTCGGCAATTCAAATTACGCGCTGAAGGCCAATGCGACATCGGTACCCGTAGTGGCGCGGGACGCGCGATTCCATCAAGGCTACATCGAAACCAGCAACGTTAACGTGGTCGAAGAGATGACCGAAATGATTTCGGCCAATCGCGTGTTCGAAGCCACCCAAAAAGCGATTCAAGCGCACGATCAAATGGACGATAAACTGATCAACCAAGTCGGGAAGGTATAATCGATGTTACGTTCACTGAACACCGCCGCAACCGGCATGAAGGCTCAACAGACCAACATGGATGTGCAGGCCAACAACATCGCCAACGTCTCGACCGACGGCTTCAAAAAATCGCGCGCCGAATTCGAAGACTTAATGTACCAAACGCAATTGGAACCCGGTGCCGCGACCGGTGCGAACTCCGTTTCGCCGACGGGTGTGCAAGTGGGGTTGGGCGTGAAGACCTCGGCCGTAACCAAGGACTTCGAGCAAGGTTCGACAAAGGTGACCAACAATGCTTTCGATATGGAAATCCGCGGGCAAGGATTTTTTCCGGTGCAAACGCCGAACGGACAGATCGCTTACACGCGTGACGGCGCCTTCAAAAAAGGACCGGATGGTCGCTTACAGGATAAGAATGGCAATGCCTTACAGCCGGAAATCACTGTTCCGCCCAACGCCAGCGGCGTAGAAATTTCGGGTACCGGACAGGTGCAGATTATTTTAGAAAACGCGACCCAACCACAAAACATCGGCCAGATTCAGTTGGTAGGTTTTGTGAATCCCGCGGGACTTAAAGGTATGGGCGGAAATCTGTATATGCCCACCGCCTCCAGCGGACTTCCGCAGCAGGGTCAGCCTGGTCAGAACGGCTTGGGCACTTTAGCGCAAGGTCAGCTTGAAACTTCGAACGTCAATATCGTCGACGAAATGGTGGGCATGATCACCACTCAACGCGCTTACGAAACGAATTCTAAAATGATTCAGGCGTCCGATCAGATGCTGCAGACGATAAACAATATTAGGTAATGATGAAATTAGCTTTCGCTCTTCTTTTCTCTTCACAAATTAGCCATGGCGAGGTTCTGCTTCGCGTGCGTTCGCACGTTGTCGTAGCGCCCCTGTCGGAAGTGAAGCTATCGCAGATTGTGGATGCTAGGGGCTTAAGCGAAGAAGGCCGCAAACAAATGGAGTCTGTCACTTTTTCTGTCGGTCCGGCCGACGGCGAAAGACAAGAGCTGGGTGAGGCTAATATTTCCGCCGTCATCCGCCCCATCGTCGCGAAAGAGCGCGAGCGCAATTCGGCGCGCGTACACGTGGTGATTCCTAAGTCCGTGGTCATTGACACCATGAAACGGGAAATTATAGCAGACGCTGTCCGCTCCGAAATCATGCAGACTTGGCAGCCTTTGTGTTCGGAATGTCGCCTAGAAATCGAAGCTCTTTCTTTGCCAAAGATTTCGGGCATGCGCGATTGGACCATGAAGATGAAGGCCGAACTGCCGAAGGGAAGCTTTTCTATGCCGGTCGACATTATCCGCGAAAATGGTTCGCTGAGCACCGCCTGGATCAGTGGCCGACTTTTGATAAAAAAGAAGATTCCCGTGGCGAAACGATTGTTGAACACAGGTGAGCGCGTGCAGTTAAACGACGTCGCTTGGGAATGGCGCGACACTTCCTATGCCTTTGACGGCATTCCGGGGCAAGAAGAACTGGTCGGAAAACTAATGAAGCAGGGCGTGCGCTCGGGCGATGTGATTTGGCGCGGAATGATCGAAAAGGACAAGGCCATACGTCGTGGTGATTTGGTCACCGTAAAATCAGGCGACGGAAATTGGGAAGTTTCGATGCAGGTGCAGGCGCAAGGTGATGCCTACATCGGGGACATCGTGAATATGAAGCACCCGAAGACGAATATGGCCTTGGTCGGACAAGTAACGGCCGTCGGAGAGGTTGAGTTAAGATGAGGACTCGCGAATTACTATTGATCAGTTTTCTATTGGTCTTCACCCTCACTCAAGTAGGTTGTGCGAGCTTCAATCGTAAACTCAAAAACTTTCTGGGCGGAAATTCAGAGGAAGAAGCGAAAAAGACGTCTACGCTGACGAAGTTCTCCGAAACCGGGGACGTAGCCCCCCGAGTGAACCGCGCTTACAAACGCACGACGAAAGAATCTCTAAGCAATGAATCCGCATTGGATTCGAAGGCCGGATCTTTGTGGGTGATGGAAGGCCAAGGGGCCTATCTATTTTCGCAAAATGTTGTGCGCTTGATCGGCGATCCCCTGGCCGTTACTTTGGAAGGCGATCCTCGTGAACAATTACAAAGCAAAGTCAACGTCATCAAAAAACTTTTGAATAAGATCGAAGAGCGCCAAAAAGCCCGCGTAAGAAACCCAGCCGGTGGCGAGGGCGAAGCGGAAGAGAGTGCGAGCGCTGAAGAAAAGGGCAAGTCCGCGAAGAAGGGTCAGAAAGCGGGCGACACCAATCAGGCGGCGCAACAGGCCCCGCAAAAAGAAGATGTGGCCGACTTCAACGTAAAGAACGTCCCCACGCGCATTGTCGAGCGTACGCTTGAAGGCAATTACCGCGTGAAAGGGTCCCAGGCCGTGATGATAGGCACCCGCGAATATAAAATTATCGTGACCGGCATCGTGCGGGCCGAGGACTTTAACGACGACGGCATCAGCGCCGGAAAATTGCTCGATCCCAAATTTGACATCGTTAGTGCGCGTAGAAAAGAAGGTGAGATGTGAGCCGGTATGCATTGGTCGCCGCACTTTTCCTGGCTCCATTGTTGTTTACTTTGAAAGCCGAAGCCGCTCGCTTGAAAGACATCGCCAATATCCGCGGCGTACGCTCCAACCAACTTGTTGGTTACGGGGTAGTCGTGGGCCTGAACGGCACGGGGGACAGCAAGTCCGAATTCACCAATAAATCGATCGAGCGTATGCTCGACCGCTTGGGCGTTAAGGTTCAGGGCAAGGACGTGTCTTCGAAAAGTGTAGCCGCGGTCATTATCACCGCAAATTTGCCGCCGTTCGCGCGCTCCGGCAACAAGCTGGACATCACGGTCAGCACCTTAGGGGATGCGTCGTCACTTAAAGGTGGAACGCTGGTGCAAACGCCACTTCGGGCCGCCGACCAACAGGTCTATGCCGTTGCTCAAGGATCGCTCGTGGTCGGGTTTTCTGGTCAAGGAGTTCACGAAACAGGGGCCCGTTTGCCCAACGGAGCCATGATTGAACGGGACATAGGACAAGAGTTTGCGACTAGGAAGATGTTTAGGCTTACGTTGCATAACCCGGACTTCACAACGGCCGCAAGGGTGGTCAAAATAATAAATAAGGAGTTAGCCGGAAAGTTTTCGACTGCTTTGGATGCAGGGACTATCGACGTGACCTCGCCGCCGCCTTTCGAAGGTAAAGGCGTAGAGCTTCTGGCGATGATCGAAAGTTTGGACATTAACCCGGACCAGCCGGCGCGTGTCGTAGTGAATGAGAAAACGGGCACGGTCGTGATCGGCCACGGAGTAAAGATTTCGAGGGTCGCGATCAGTCACGGTGATCTGGCCGTGAAAGTGGGCGGAGAAGCCGGAAAGAAGGACGGCGACCGCATGATGATGATGGAAGAGTCTGTGAACGTCGGCGACATCGTGAAAGCGATGAACAAACTCGGGGTGACTCCGAAGGATCTTATCACGATTCTTCAGAGCATTAAGGCCGCCGGAGCTTTGCATGGGGATTTAGAGATTCTTTAGTTTTGAGAGGTTTTGATAAACCCTTGGGTGACAGGATGTTTTCCAAGGGCGGGGGGTTGGTGAGTTAGAGTTTATAGGACCAGGACGGTTCAAAAAGGTAAGTTGTTTCTGTCGCAGGGAACTTAAAAACCGAATTCAAGATGCGTTGCCATGATGGCTCTCGCGGACCTTGAGTTGCTCTAATAGCGCAGGATGCGCGAAATGTTCTGACTCACTTTCCCCTTTTTTGTTTAATACTGGTTCGGCCGGGAGCGGCCAGCCTCACTGCACAGGATGTGCACTTGAAGATCCAAAGTTCTTCTCTGCCGATTAAGCCGAACGCCGAAGAAAAAGCTGCCAAGCTCGACGGACAAATTCGCGACGCTTCCCAAATGTACGAAACTTATTTCTTGGGTGAAATGGTCAAGGCGATGCGCTCGACCGTTCCGCGCGACGGCGGAATTATGAAACCCGGTTTTGCCGAGAAAATTTTCGAACAGCAGCTCGATCAGCAGTACGTCGACGGATGGACGAAAAAGGGCGGGATTGGCCTAGCCGACATGATCCATGAACAAGTGAGCGCCAAATTCAACGCCACCGCCAACAAGGGATCCTTCAGTTTAAAAAAAGGGATGATGCCCGTTGCCCCTAAACAAGTTCCACATAGTATTCCAGCCACGGATTCGATGCAGATGAAGACTATTCCCCGGGGGGAATCTGGGGGGGTAGAGTACCGCTTCGAAGTGCCCAATCCTTCCGGCGGCGCCTATGAAGCGCAGGCTCCATACTCGGGGCGTATTACGGATCACAAGACTTTGGGCGAGGGTTGGAATTTAGTGAAGCTGGACCATGGTCAGGGTGTATCTTCAGAGCTGACGTTTCCGGGCGTTTTGCCAGAAATGGTCGCCGGAAATGAAGTGGAAGCCGGACAAAAGTTAGGTACGCTCGATTCAAGCCGTCCGGTGCTGGCCTGGAAATTGGATTGGACATGATCAGGGATGGCAACTAAGACCTGGACATCCCTTGTGAAAAATAGCTCGTTACCGTCTCATTATGGTACACTTGTAGTAGGTAATTAATATTGCGGATCGCAAGTTTGCGATCCAAAGTTTGAGGAGCCGCGATGAAAGTTTCAAACAATAAAATTGGAAATCCGTCTGGCAATTTAGATGCTGCTAAAACGGGTAAAGCCGATGCTGCTGCGGCGAAAAAAGACAGCACGGCCGCGGCTCTCCTAAACAAAGCTCAATTGGCAAGTGCCGCCAACGTCAACGTTTCGGAACGCGCGCAGATGATGGCGAAGGCCAAA
The DNA here is from genome assembly GCA_040381635.1 of Pseudobdellovibrionaceae bacterium. Taxonomy (GTDB): domain Bacteria; phylum Bdellovibrionota; class Bdellovibrionia; order Bdellovibrionales; family UBA1609; genus JALHOQ01. Next base: position 9,917 of record JBEIHA010000019.1, on the reverse strand, counting down.
GAAATCGCTGGTAGCCCGATGTCCGTGGACGAAGCCAAAGTCGCACGTTTGCAAAAAATGATCGACGAAGGAAAATACAAAGTTGACGCAGACAAGATCGCGGATCGTTTGGTCGACGAACACATGTCGATTCCGGATTAATCTGTTTGAGCTAGGGGTTTAAGTGGCAGGGGAAAATTCGAATACTCATAATGAACTGGTCGTGACTTTGGTTTCTGTTCTAGAAGAACAGATCAAGGTTTACCGTCATTTGCTGGAAGTCGTGCGCAAAGAAAAAGACATTTTGATTTCCGCCAATCTCGATGATCTCAATGAAAACAACAAAGCCAAGGAAGCCATGCTGCTAAAGATCCGCGCGCTTGAAACGCAAAGACTTAGCCAAGCGGCTGCACTGGGCAATGCAATGAGCCTGGGCAAGGAACAGCCGCGCTTGCTCGAGATCGCTAAGTATCTTGATGATGCATCGGCGGATAAATTTCGCAATATTCATTCGGTTTTGGAACTCTTGCTCCGCCGTGTACAGGAGTACAATCGTGGAAACGAGATTTTGGTTCAAAGCGCACTGTCGAATATCACGGGCGCGATGAAAGCCATCAAAGGCACGTTGGACGATAAATCCACGTACCACAAAAAGGGTGAGGTCGAAGGACACACCGCTGCCGGCCAGTTGGTCAGCAGGGAAGCGTAATTCAATAATCGATTCACGGATGAATCGAGGAAGAAAGTATGTCGCGCATTTGGTCCATGATGGACGTAGGCCGGCGGTCTTTGGCGAACAGCCAAACGGCCTTGCAGACCACCGCCCACAACGTAGCCAATAAATCCACCGAGGGCTATTCGCGCCAGCGCGTCGACATCGTGACCAACCAACCCGTGGGTGAGGGGCGTTTGCGCTTAGGCATGGGCGCCAAGGCCAGCCAAGTCAACCGCACGAACAACGAATACCTTGAAAAGCAATTGGAAGCCGAAGGCAATTACTTGGGCTACCATACGGCGCGCTCCGAAATGCTTGGCCGTGTAGAGCAAGTCTACAACGAGCAAGTGAACAAGGGTTTGAACCACTCTTTGGGAAACTTCTTTAATTCTTTCCGCGAACTTTCGAACAATCCCGAAAGCTTGGCGACTCGCACTGCCGTTAAAGAATCCGCGGAATTCCTGACCAAAGATTTTAACCGCGTGCACACGCAGTTGACCGAAATTCAGAATGACGCCGACTTTCGCATTTCTTTGAAGGTTGAAGAGATCAACCAGACGACCCGCGAGATAGCGCAACTGAATGCCAAAGTTCAGACGGTCGAATTGAATGGCACGCCCGCCAATGACGAACGCGACCGACGCGAACTTTTAGTTAAAAAACTGGGCGAAAAAGTCAGCATCAAATCGGCTGAAGGCAAAGACGGTATGCTGACCATTTCGGTGGCGGGCACCGGCGTTTTGGTCAGTGGTCATTCGCAGCGCGATCTTTCCACTGCGGCCACGCCTGGACGCAATGGCAAGCGCGAAGGCAATATCGACGTTTTTTATAAATCCACCGATCACTCCACACCCGTCAATATCACGAAGCAAATCAAGGGCGGGGAGCTGGGCGGTTTGTTGGAAGTGCGCGATGCCGTAGTGAATGAGTTTATCGGTGGTATGGACACTCTCGCTTACAAGATTGCGGAAGAAGTGAATATGGCGCACGTGCAAGGCTACGATCGCGCCGGTCGGACCGGGAATGCCTTCTTCGAGACCTCTTATGGTGTCGACGGTGCCGCCGAGAATTTAAAAGTGAGCGAACTGGTGTCCAATGACGTCGGTCGTATCGCCGCCGGTGCCCAGCCCGATGCCCCGGGGGATAACCGAATGGCCAACGTATTGAGCGGACTTCAGTTCAAGGGTGTGTTCAACGACGGCAAGACGACGCTCGATGATCATTACAATTCCATGGTCGGCAAAATTGGTATCGAAGCCCAGCGCGCGAATTCGGCGCAAGAATCCCAAGCCGATATCTTGGGGCAACTCAAGAATTTGCGAGAGTCTATTTCTGGGGTAAGTATCGATGAAGAAATGACGAAGATGATCGAATTCCAAAAGTCCTTCGACGCTTCGGCGCGCTTGGTGCGCACCGCGGACGAAATGATGGATACGGTATTAAGTCTCAAACGGATGTAGGTTTTAAGTGCGTATCGCGGATAAGATGCAGTATGAACAAGTGAAGACGAACGTGGGCAAGAATCGCACCACGATGTCCGAGCTGCAAAACCAAGCGGCCACGCAAAAGCGCGTCACCAAACCTTCTGATGACCCATTGGCCTCCAGCCGCGTGCTCGCAAACCGCATCGATCTTCAGGGAAATAAACAATTTTCGAAAAGTCTGAATTACGCGAAGTCGTTCCTCGAATACACAGACCAATCGCTGGGCGATCTTTCCGAAGTGATGATGCGCGCGAAGGAATTGGCCATCAGTCAGGCCAACGACGCCGGGGCCAACGAAGACTCTCGCCGCGCGGTCGCGATCGAAATTGAACAGCTTTATAATCAGATGGTAAATATCGGTAACCGCAAACTCGGCGATCGATTTATCTTCGGTGGATTTCGTACTCAGGCGGCGCCCTTCGACACCAAAGGTGAATATAAAGGCGATCCGGGCGAGATGAATATTCACATCGACAAGGAAGCTTTCCTGGCGATGAATGTTCCCGGCGGACGGGTGTTCCTAGGCGCGGGCATTGACCGCAATGGAATGGCTAAGCCGACCACACCGCAAGCGCGCTCGATTGAAGAACTCGAAGTCCAGAAAATGGGTGGTCAACCTCAGGCCCCGGGGCGGGGACAAGGTCCCGTTGAGGCCCGCGAACCGGCCAGTATTTTAGGCTTTAAAGGGCCAACGCCAGATCCTGCGCCGAAAGCACAGCCTCAGTCTGTGCCGGCGCCGCCCGTGGCCGAAGAGCCCGGGGGTGTGAATCTTTTCCGCGTGATTAAAGACCTTGAAATTGCCCTACGCACCAATGACAAGGCCGGCGTTCAAGACACTTTGAATCATTTGGACGATGGATTAAATCAGGTCGTTCTGACCCGCGCCCAAGTGGGTTCTCGCGGCACGGTCCTGGATAATTTCATGCAGACCTTAGAAAAAGCGAAGGTCGATAATCAGATCACCATTTCGCAACTCGAAGATGCGGATATTTTCTCTACCGTCAGCGACATCACGAAGACCGAAAATACTCTCCAAGCGACGCTGCAGACTTCGGGCAAATTGATTCAGCCCAGCCTTTTGGACTTTTTACGCTAGGATCCTGGTCTGGTCGCTACCTTGACTTTCGTCTCTCATAAGACTACCTAAAGCATTCTTAAGAATCTGCCGTAGAGAGATTCGCCAGGGGTAGGTCACTCATCTAGCTCCCCCTGTGCTTAGCTTTGACTAGGATGTTGAAGGAGTTCTGTGAATGTTGGTCCTTACGCGTAAGCTCGGCGAAAGTATCGCGATCGATGATCATATAAAAATTCGGGTTGTGCAGATCAAGGGCAAGCAGGTCCGTCTGGGCATCGAAGCCCCTAAAGACACCAAAATTCACCGCGAAGAAGTGTATCTGGCGATTCAGAATCAGAATCAAGAGTCCGCCAGCACGACCAGTGACAGCACCAAAGCCGTCGCGGAACTTCTAAAATCCAAATAGTGCATTTCTGTTCCGCGTTATTAACCCTCATTTAGTCTTGAAGAGTCCCTACAAGTAGGGGCATCCTGATTATGTTGAGGGGGGGAAGAGTGACGATACACACCAGTCGTTTTGGACTGATTGCCATTACACAAGAGGATGTTATCCACTTTCCAGAAGGCCTATTGGGCTTCAACGAACTGCGCAAGTTTGTTCTGCTCGACGACCCCTCCGACGAAATTTTCGCCTGGCTTCAGTCCTGTGACGAACCAGGGATTGCCTTTCCGCTGCTCGAGCCCGAATTATTCACGGCCAATTATTCCATCTCGCTGACCAAGCACGATCTCGAAGTTTTGAATTTACAGAGCAAAGAGGGCACACGCTCTTTCGCCATCATCACCATTCCGCAAGATCCAACTCAAATGACGGCCAACTTGAAGGCGCCGATCGTGATCAACGTCGCAAAGCGCCTGGCCCGTCAGTGTGTTTTGCAAGACAACGGTTTGGCGATTCGCGAACCGATCTTCACTCGCCTGCAGCAGCGCGTGGTGCAGAATCCTTCGGCGTCGATCAAAAACCAGACGGCCTACACCGGTGTGGCCATCAAGCTTCCGCGTCCGCCTGAAGTTGAAGGTTAGATTTCAGTCTTTGACCGGTGTGATTTCCAGCCCATCCACTTGTAGGTCTTAATTCTAAGAATTCCCCATGGTCATGACCGCAGGCTAGCACGACTCGACCGAGGTCGCTAGACGTTAAGGCCCGGCAATATTTTCCCGAATAGAGACATGTTAGGGCCCGAAGGCTCGAACATCAGACAAGGACGGTCGTGATGAAATGTATATTCGTGATTTTGTTAACGCTAACGAACGCGGCTTACGCGAACGATCTCACCATCTTTGATGTGCGCAAAAATCTGGCGATGTCGGACACCGAAAAAGTGTACCGCGATTTCTACATCAACGGCGGATCCGAAGCGGGCTTAAGCGCGGGAATGATTGTCACCGTCGAGCGGCGCATGCCCCTTTACGATAATTACCAAAATCGTTCGGCCGGTGATCTCCAACTGAAAGTCGCAAAGATCAGAATCATTCATGTGCAAAAAGGCATCGCGGTGGCCCGTCTGATGTCGGAGTTCACGCGCGAGAACGCCCCCTTGTTGGAAGATAACTTTATTATGGTGGGTGATCGCTTGGACATGAATAGCGCCACCAGCGAAAAAGAAGGCAAGAAAGCTGAAAGTGAATCTTCTGAGCAAGAGCCCACGGCTAAATCAGTCAAGCCGGAAGCGGCACATATCGTGGTGAATTCGGTAAAGATCAGCGACGAACTTCAAGCGCCGAATCCAGAGCCTCCGACGCAATCGCCGGTTGAATCTCCCATTTTGCAATAAAGTCATCACGTAGGGTACGGCGCGCCTAGTTAGTCCAGAATACTAGGCTTGACCATGATACCTAGCTTAGCTAGGTATATACCCATGCAAGTCGAATTGGACAATTGGCGCGTACAAGTCAAAAAGGGCTATCTCGAGATGTGCCTGCTTTTGATCTTGCGTAAGCACAAACGCATGTACGGTCTCGAACTCCTAGAAAAATTAGAAACGCTTCAGCTCGCCTTGAAAGAAGGAACGCTTTATCCCTTGCTGAATCGGATGACCGACGACGGTTTGCTTAAGCCCACCTGGGAAACCGCGAACGTTAAGGGTCATCCGCGCAAGTTCTATGCGCTGACCCTAAAGGGCGTGCAGAGCCTGAATGAAATGGAAGATGAATTTTTAAAGATGACGGAATTGGTTTCGAAATTACAAGTTGACGGACACCGGGGGAAAAAATGAACAAGGACATCAAGATCGAACACTACCTATTGCAACTGGACCGCGAACTACGGGCTTTACCCGTAAGCCAACGGGCCGAAATTATCACCGAGATCAAATCGCACATCACCGATTCGGAGGCGAAATATGCCGATGATCCCACGCACAATACGAATACGATCTTGCGCGACCTAGGCACTCCTCAAGCGGTGGCGCAAAGATACCTGGCCGCGAAGGGTGTGGCGTATTCGCGTCCCCGTCGCTCGGGCGCATGGGTGAAGTGGCTAGCCATCGGTACGGTCGCTTTCTTCGGTTTCGTTCTGTTCGCAGGGATGTCGGCGATTTGGTATTTCAGCCCGCTGGTGAAAGTGGACAACGAAAACGGACGCGTGGCTTTGCTGGGCGGTTTAATCGACGTGAACGAAAAAATCGGGCAGGTGAAAATCGGCGACTTCGTGATGAACGACGCGGTCAAAGATGGTGTCGTCGTACACGGCGAAGAAGAAATGTCAGTCAACGTGCGCGCTTTAAAAATTCCGTTCAATACGGCGAAGCTGGATCTGGCGGTCGCGGTAGGACGCAAGATCACTTGGGATTGCCGTGCGGCTTCGCAAGTCAATCCGGAAGTGGTCGTGGTTGCCGGAGTGATGACTTTGAATTTAGACAAATTGAATTTGGCGAAGTGCACGGTTTCGATTCCATTAGGTATCGCGACCGAAGTGCGCGGCGTGAACGGCCACATGGACATCGAGAGTCCGGGAGGACCGCTGGATATCGCGCTGGATAATGGCAAAGTGAATATCAAAACAGACCCGTCCAAGGTTTACGATTTTGAAGTGAAAGTGAAAAACGGACTTCAGGATTTTTTTCCGCGCTCAGTGTCAAAAGAGGCGGTGAAGGTCAAAGTCAGCGTGATTAACGGATTGGTAAAAAAAGAGTGAGTCAGTATTTCGTCGTACATTTAAGCAACGTGGACGCGCGCGCCGAGGAATTTCTTAGTAACAACGCCTTCGAGTGGGGTGCCCTTGGCATGAGCGAAGTTCTGCCCTTTGAACAACCCGAGGGCGAGGAAGACGTCTTCACTCGAATTCCTGAAAAAAGGGACATCGATATTTATTTCGGCACCTTGCCGGCACCTGGTTTTATCGAATTGGTCCGGTCGCGTTTTCCTTCCGTCATGCTGCGAGTGAAGCCTGAAGAAAACAAAGACTGGTTGAGTGAGTGGAAGAAGGGATTCAAACCGTTCTCGCTGGTCGGCGGGCATTGGGTTGTGCCCAGTTGGTTGAGCGCTCCCATCGAAGCGACCCATCCCATCTTGGTCGATCCCGGCATGGCCTTCGGTACAGGGACCCACGAAACCACTCAGCTCGTGGCTGAATTTTTATTTGAAGTGGCTCGACTGCAGAAACCCGCCTCAATGCTCGACGTGGGGACCGGCACCGGAATCCTCGCGATTCTGGGGGCTCAGCTCGGCATTCCCAAAATTGTTGCTACGGAAATCGAAGCCGATTCCCGCCGCGTGGCTTTCGAAAATTTCGCTTTGAACAAAGCGACCCAAATCAAAATGGACGAGACTCAAATCGAAAATCTGACCGATAAATTTGACGTCGTGTGCGCGAACATCATCGACGGCGTCTTAGTTCGAATTCAAGACTCTCTAAAAGCTCGGCTTAATCCGGGCGCCTGGCTGATCGTTTCGGGAATTATTTTGGAGCGCGAAAAAGATTTCTTAGAAGGTTTCAAAGCCGAATGGAGCGAGCGACGGCAAAAGGGCGACTGGGTCCTCTACGCGGCGAAGATTTAAAATGGCACTGCGGCGATTCTACATCGAAAAAGAAAATATCAATGGAGTACAGGTGCAGCTGCGCGGTGATCTGGTTCACCATATCCGTGATGTCTGTCGTTTTCGGACGGGGGATAAATTCGAAGTCTTAGTGGGCGATGGCAAAGCTCATCACGTCCAGATCTCTTCTGAAACTAAACTAGAAATAATGGCGACGATCTTAAGTTCCCGCGATTTGCCAGCGCTTGCTAAGCCTTACGTCACTCTTTGCGTTTCGGTGCCTAAGCTTCCGAAAATGGATTGGATCGTCGAGAAATGCGTCGAACTCGGGGCTTTTGAGGTGCGGGCGTTCGTTTCCGACTACAGCTTCTTACGCAAAGTGAGCGAGCTCTCCGATAATCGCTTAGCGCGGTGGCGCAAACTCGTGCAGGGAGCGACCCAGCAGTCGGGCCGGGGCGACCTGATGCGGATCGGCGCTCCCCTCGCCTTAGAAAAACTGTTGGCTGAATTTAGCCGGAATCCCTCGACGGCGGGTCTGTTTCCCTATGAGGGCGAGTCTCCCCAAGGGCTCTCCTCAGCTTTAGAGGATTTGAAAGCGCGTAAACTAGACCATCTTTGGGTCTTCGTGGGCAGTGAGGGCGGGTTCTCTCCCAGGGAAGTGGAGTTGTTCGCCCAAGCCGGGCTCACTCCCACCTCTATGGGGGAGCAAATTCTGCGCGTCGAAACGGCTTGCGTGGCCCTGATGAGCGTCATAAAGTATGATTTTGGAACGCTTCGTTAGAGCAATAAAGGTGGTGGGTAAATGAGCACCAATAGTACAGATCCCTTCGATGAATTCGAATTCAAGCCGCTGACCGATGGTTTGGGCTTTCATAAAAAATCCGTCAGCCTGAAAGACGGCCTGAAAATTTCCGGCGTAATCGAAGACGAGCTTCAAGGCATTCCCACTTCGATGCCAAGAAATATGCTCGAGGATATCCCGAAGGCTCCGATCAAAAAACACACCTTCGATGACGTTCTTTCGGCTTTGGAAAAAACGCCGCTCGCACGCAAAACTTCCGCGCCTGCCGATTTGCAATTCACCGAACCGCTACCGCGACAAGCGAAGGGCAATGCTTCGAACAAAAAAGATCCTTTGGCGAAAGACGCCATGGATATTGATTTGGGTGTCCCTGAGCGTCCCGTGCAGTCTCCGTTTCCTCAGCCCCAGGCTTATAAGCAGCCGATGCCGACCACACCAGGCACACCGGCAATCATTAAGCAAACTCCCTCGCAAACACAACTGAACAGTGTGGGTACTCGACGTGGCGCCGCGGATTCACCGCAACGAAAATTGATGTCCGCGACCCTCAGTGTTCCATCAGCCATTTTGGATTTTATTATTTGCTCAGGTCTTGGTTTGGTTTTCTTGGCGGCTTCGCTCACCGTGACCAAAGTGGATTTGAATGTGGTGCTTGGAAACCTGAATCGCGACATCATGACACAGATTGCTTTGCTAGTGATGTTCGTGGCGGTCATGCAGATGTACGTGGTGATCGCGCGCGCGATTTTTGGACGCACGCTAGGTGAATGGACTTTTGATTTGCAGATCGGCCAAGATGCGGAACAACAACTAGGCAGCTATCCCTTGAAAGTGGCGTTCCGAAGTTTCTTGAATATCATCACCGGCCTTATCTTACTGCCCTTGGTTTCGGCGATCATCGGTCGCGATATCGCGGGTCAGTTGAGCGGAGTCAAACTTTACCGCCAGCGCATTTAGAGCAAATGGGCCAGGTCGTTACCCTCGAGCAATTGAAAAAAGAAATCGGACGGCGCAAGGATATGTCCCCGCGTAGGCCTCCGCGCGTGGTTTTCACCAACGGCTGCTTTGACATACTTCACGTGGGTCACGCGCGCTACTTGCGTGATGCCCGTGCGCTGGGTGACCTTCTGGTCGTGGGATTGAACAGCGATTCGTCGGTGAAACGCTTGAAGGGTGAGCAGCGCCCGGTTGTGAGCGAGGATGAGCGCGCCGAGTTGCTCTCCTCTTTGGGCGCGGTCGATTACGTCGTGATGTTCAACGACGACACGCCCTTAAGCCTGATCGAGAATGTCGCGCCCGATGTTTTGGTCAAGGGCGGCGACTGGCCGCCGGAAAAAATCGTAGGCAGCAGTTTCGTTTTAGCCCGGGGTGGTGAAGTGAAGTCTCTGCCTTTTCATCCGGGGAAGAGCACGACCTCTATTCTAGAGCGGATTCAGAATCTGTGATTCAGTTGTACAGCCGATCGATTGACCGATCTAAACCGAGAATAGACAGTTCCATAATCTCAATTCTCCTTCTGGTGGTCTCGATCGAGATCTTGGTGCTATCTAACTCGAACTTTCTGGCTTCAAGTTCCACATCGGAAATTGCTTTTTGACGATGTAGATACTCGCCATCAGCGAACCGTTTTTCAAAATAGTCTTTTTGCAAAATTAATCCGTTTAGATTCGAAACCATTGCGGCCTTCCGACTTTTCAATTGCAGCTTCATAGTGGTGGCGATTTCAAGTCGTCGGTCACTGCCGTCGTTACCGTTCTGCAAGACATAGCTTCGATACAGGTCGGCCGAATGGCGAGTTTCATCCACTTGATCCTGAGTCTCTAGAAGCTGAAATTCGGAAACCCGATATAGATATTCGGCGCGCTTCAATTCGGCTTCCGAGAT
>JBEIHA010000018.1:0-19551 GCA_040381635.1 Pseudobdellovibrionaceae bacterium | reverse complement strand
GGTAATTCACCATATCACCAAGAAACGCCGCCAATGTTAGAAGCACGCACATGGTCGCTAAATCTAATCCTGGCATATCGTAGGCCAGCAAAGCGCCAACGGCGAAAAGTAATGAATCGCCAGGCAAAAAGGGCGTCACGATCAGTCCGGTTTCTGCGAAGATAATCAAAAATAAAATGACGTAGAGTCCGCGTCCGTATTCCAGCGACCACATTTGCAAATGCTCGGGAACATGGGTCAACAAATTCAACATTTGGGTAAACAGCGAAAGTAAGGCGTCCATTGGCTTAAAAAACTAGCGCGGACATACGGGAAGATCAATCCCAAAGCGTCCGCCCCACTGCTTACGTAAATCAGATTCAGGATTAGCATGCGGCATTGGGGGCGCGGGCCATGCGATCTCCATCTCGTGAATGTTGGCCGACACCGAGCGGACCGAGGCGTTGACCGTCTCGAGCGATAGGGAACGAGTTTTAGGAAAACCCCATTCGTCCATCTCAACGACCACTTGCTCAATCACGATCGGCACTGAGCGCAAGGACTCCGGCGCTAAGCGACACTTTGGAACGTGCATAATTTCAAATCGCAAGTCGCGCGCTGGACTAAGCTGATAGCGATAGGCGCGGAACTGGACATAAGGATCGACACCATTAAGCTTACGCGAATTTAAATTTTCGAATTCCGCGCGCTGAGCTTCTTGGAAGCGGCGACTGATGTTCGCATGGTCCATCAACACGCAAGTCAAGGGCCGCGATCCAGGAAGATCCAAACAACGCACATTTGTCGACAGCGAGGACCAATGTTTTTCGTAAGGCAACAACGCTCGGTTTTTTGCGCGGTTGATCGGATCCAATCCGCTGGCGTGAACGGCCTGCACCTCATCACTGCCGTCGGCAAACATCGGTGATCCGGAAGTACCCGGCAGCAAACGGCAACCGTAAGCTCGAATCATGTCGGGAGCCTCGTTTATTTCAAAAGGGAACTCGGCTTCGTGCCGTTTCAATTGGCATTCGTGCTTTTCAATCGACAGGCGATTCCCGGAGGATTTCATAATCGCGAAGGCCGTTAGCCTAGTGAAGCTGAGTTGCGGACCCGAGGCCAAACGTAAACCGGGAAGACCTTGGATCGGCCGGTCGAGCGAAAACAAAGCCACGTCCGGCCGCCCGCTGTGAATCTCGGCCCCTTTGGGATGAGGCGTGAATCTCTTGAAAACCACACCGCTCACCGCGCGCACTTCTTTTTGTCCATTGATTCTTTGGGTAACGAAATATCCCTTTTCTTTAGCGAACCCATCGCAATGACCGTTGCTCACGATGGTGTCGGCGGAAATTAAAAAGGCCGTGCACCGGCGCGTGAGAATCTGACCATTGGCCGGCGCTTCCGCAAAAATAAGGGCGCCCACCTGAAGAGGACAACGATCCGCCGCGCAGTCGACCTCGACTTCGTTCGGCGTCCAATCGGTGGTGACGTAGCTGGTCTCTGCCTTGCCGGAGGGGGCTTCGTTGGGAGATCCCCCCGCAAATGTGGTCGCGCGACTTCCCGTTCGAGCACTACGTGCGGGCGAACATCCGGCGAGAATCAGAGTGAGTGTCAGGATTAGACCAAGACGCATTCCGAAGGAATGAGCAAGATTAGGGCCTTAACTAAAGTGCCCCATGGCCTCTTTAGGCCTCGAATTCTCTATAACTTTTAGACTACAGCCGCTTTTGGGCTTACTTGGGCCGACGATCTCTACTTCTGAACGACCGCGAGCTTCACGTCGGCGTAGCCAGCCATCATTGAGGTGTACATCACCTTTTGCAGAACTTCATAAGGGAGGTCACGATCCGCTTGCATCAAAACCTTGCCGTCAAATTCGAAGCTATCGTTGACCTTCGAAATTTGCTGGGCGAGCTTTGCACGCTCATCAAGTTCTTGGTACAGCAGTTTTAAGAAAGACGGGTCGTTCACGTCCGCCATCGCGGCAGGGACCCGTCCTTTTTCAAGGTCCATCACCTTTTTGTCTTCAACGAAAACACCATCCTGCGAAACGATCAACTTCACTACGTCCACAGGGTCAGTAACGGCGGTGGATTCTGCGAGGTTCATTCCTTCCCTCGGGGTGATATTCACGGGGCTGGTGGAATAGGTCTTCAGTAAGAAGACCAGCAAGATTACAAACATATCGACCATGGACGTAATTTGGATCTTGAAGCTCGAAGGCGTTCGGCGATCCATGTATCGTGCTAATCCACCACGGCGTCCCATGTGTTCCTCAGTTCCCGATCACGTTAGCGAAAAGAACGTTCGGAAACATCAATTCCGTTTCGACGCTCTGATTGCTCGCGGGATCCTTAAAGGTCGTTTTTTTTGAATCAGGGCTGCGGCGTAATTTATCCATCACCACAACCAATTCGCTTAAGTTCACGTCGGATTCAGGATTCAAGTCGACACGAAAAACCTCGGGGCTCGCTGCCTTGGCATTGAACGCCGCCGCCTGCAGTCCGTCTAAGTCCCAACCGTTGTTCTTGTTGGGGACTTGAGTCGGAACCATTTTTCCGTCTTTCGTAACTTCCAAAGTAAAACCATTGGCCTTCGAAACCTTCAAGGCCACGGTCGTCTCGGTCTTATCGTTCGCACGTTGAGCGGCCTCGGCCACAACTTGCGGTACCGAAGTATCGATCATTTTCACTTGCACAAAAGCGACACTGAGGAGAAGCAAGGGAACGATCGAGACAATAATGTCCAAAATCGGAGCCAAGTTCAGATCAAAGGTTGCGTCGGAAGTCCGAGTCTTCATTGCGCGCATTTACGAGACCTTAACCGAAGGAGCGCCGCCCTTTTTCAGGCCTTCGCTATTTAAGTTGCTGGGATACGCAGTCAGGCCTTTGTAAGGCATATAGATGCGGCTCTTCAAAGCCTCGATCACTTTTTGCGAAGCCTGGTCAACTTCACTAAAGAGCTGACTTTGTTTCGCGTGCAGGAACGAATAGCAGATCATGATCGGAATTGCGAACATCAAACCCAGCATCGTAGCGGTCATGGCGATCGAAATACCTTCGGCCAACAAAGTTTGCTTTTGCGCGGGATCGGCGAAGCTTACTGCGCGGAAGGCGGTGATCAGACCGGCAACCGTACCCAACAAACCAATTAAAGTGACAACGTTTGAAACCATCGATAGGTGGCCAAGACTCTTCATCAATTTGGGTGCGATTTCGCTAGCGGCGATATCGTGAGCGGTTTCAACGGCGCGGTCGTCGCGGTCCGATTTTTCAAGAATTCGCTTGGTGACATAAGCTAGCGGCTTCTTTTCGTTAGCCGAACAGAAAGTGATCGCCTCATCGATTTTGTCTTGCTCGATCAGGGTCATGACCTGCTTCAAGAACGGTTCGGCGGGCATCGCATACTCTACGAAAAGAGCCTTGTAGCGATCATACATCAGATAGATGCCGAAAAAGCCAGTCAGCACGATCCAACCGTCGATGATCTTGTAGTTGTTAATAAACGTTAGAAATGAATCCATTGTTCCTCCTCAATCAAAGGGTCGCAGGCTTGCGACCCGCACTTTAAAAACGCACGGATACAGTCAAACAAGGTTTCGGACCGCTAAAGCTAAAGTTGAAGCTGAGTCAAACAAACCTTGGTCCCGCCCGTAGGCTCGAATAGTGGCCCCGGAAACAGCCAAAAACTGATCAAGACTCCGACGTCTCATTAAATTCATCGAATTGTGTCGAGCTCATGAACGGCTTAAATTCGTCACGGACAGGTAAGGCTTTCACGCCCCCCGATATAAGGAGGAGCTTAAAGACGTCTCAATTCAATACATTAGGGGCATGCCCGTTGCTCTCACCTGGCTCATGAGAAACGGAATTCTCCCCTCTCTTATTTTGTGCTCTACCCTCCTCCTGAGTATTCTTGGCCACGCCCTAGAGATGGAATACATCAGCCCTGAACAAAAGCAGGAACTCGAGCGGCAATTCGAAAAGGCCGAGTTCAGCGCAGCTAAGGCTGGCGCGCTCAAACAAAAACAATGGACCTGTGATATGTACGGCGTGCGCACGCGTCTCCAAGTGAAACGCGGAGTGAAGTTATACAATTGGAAACAGCAAGCCGATTGGTCAAATTCTGGTGCGCAAATTGTGCGTGACTACAAGGTCGACAATGAAAAGCTCGTAGGCTTAACTGGGCCGTTGGAAGATCAAGTAAAGGTGAGTTCGAACGGAAAAATCATTTCGCGCTTAAGTATAACCCGTCCCGATAGGCAAGTTGTCGCCTACGCGGTTTGCGACACGCCTTGACAGTAATGCCTCCAGATCCCTAAATGAATGGTTCATGGAATGGCTCGTCGTCTTTGTCTGTTTGCTTCTTAATGGCTTGTTAGCTGCCGCCGAAATTGCATTCGTTACCCTGACGCGCGCGCAGCTTCGTGAAGTGGCAAAGAGCGGCAAAAAGTCCGCTCTGACTCTGCTTGAATTGCGCGAAAATCCCGAACGCACATTGTCCGTCATGCAAATCGGTATCAGCCTTGTGGCCGCCCTTGCCGCCGCCGTTGGTGGATCCGAAGCGCAAGAAACCATCGCGCCCTACTTTGAACGCCGTTTTCTTCTAGATGAAGGTTACGCCGACGCTCTTGCCGTCGTTGTCGTGGTCGTTCCGATCACTATTTTGAGCGTGATCTTCGGTGAATTAGTTCCCAAGACATTGGCACTACGAAATCCCTTAAAGATCGCCCTGTTTTCAGCGCGCTGGCTGATGGCCCTAGACAAGATATTCTTGCCCTTTGTCGACGTGATGGAGTGGACCACAAAAAAGATCCTCTCGGTCTTCTTTCCACGCAGCAAGGCTGCACCCCCTGCGCCTGAAACGGTAGAACTGGATCAATTGTCCAGCCAGGCGCGCCAATACATTTTAAATTTAGTGGGTATCGAAAAAAAACGCGTCCGCGAAGTCATGCTGCCATGGACGCAGGTCGATCACGTTTATTTTTCGCAGTCGATCGAAGAGATCGAAGTCGTAGCTCTTAGGTCGGGACACACCCGACTGCCCGTTATCGCTGAGGGTCAGGTCTTCGGAATTATCAACACCAAGGAATTATTGGCCCTGGTTAAGTCCGGTGCGGACAAATGGGTTCAGATCGTTCGACCGGTCAGCCGGGTCCAGGAATCGGATAATTTATTAAAGGCCCTTCGCCAGATGCAAGAAAAGCGCAGTCACTTGTCCACAGTTTTTGCGGGCACTTCTTTAGTGGGGATCGTCACGATGGAAGACATCCTGGAAGAAGTGATTGGTGAAATTTACGATGAAGACGACGACGGTGCCCTTCGCCGAATTTTAAGCACCGCTGGTCGCATCCGCGGGGGACCTACGAAGTTTTAACCGAACCGCCCGGTGATGTAGGACTCTGTTCGCGGATCTTTTGGCTTCGTGAAAATCTGCTGAGTTTGACCGAATTCCACTACATCACCTATGTACATAAATGCCGTGTAGTCTGAAATTCGCGCGGCTTGATGCAAGTTATGAGTGACGATCAAAATCGTGACTGTTTTCTTAAGCTCAGTGACAAGCTCTTCGATGTGAGCAGTCGAAATCGGATCCAACGCGGATGTTGGTTCATCCAATAATACGATTTCAGGTTCCGTCGCCAAAGCGCGCGCGATGCAAAGCCTTTGCTGTTGACCGCCGGATAAGGCAGAAGCATTGGCGTCTAGCCGGTCCTTCACTTCCTCGAATAGACCCGCCTGAACCAAAGCGTGCTCGACGGCCTTTTCAATATGCGAGCGTCTTCGGACGCCACGCACACGCAGGCCGTAAGCCACATTTTCAAAAATAGATTTTGGGAACGGATTTGGCTTTTGAAAAACCATACCGATGCGCATCCGCACTTCGATAGGATCCACGTCGCGATGAAGGATGTCCTGATTTTCAGGATACAGCCAAATCTGCCCGTCGTAGCGATTGCCGGGATATAGATCATGCATGCGATTAAAGCATCTAAGCAACGTCGTCTTTCCGCAGCCCGAAGGCCCAATTAGTGTCGTAATAGCGTTTTTATATATCGGTATGCTCACCTTGTTAACGACCTGTTTTTCGCCGTAAAAAAATGAGAGGTCTTTCACATTTGCAGAAATTTGCTTTTCCATACTCACCATTTGATCCGTTTACGAAAACGCGCGCGTATGTAAATCGCGAGTGCGTTCATCATTAAGGTCATAAACAACAAGATCATCCCGGTTGCGGCGGCATTGACGTGAAACTCAGGCTGCGGGCGCGAGATCCAATTGAACATTTGAATGGGCATCACGGTGAAGGGATCCATCAACCATTGGCCCGTGACGTAGGGGAAACTCGCTTGCAACGGCGGTGTCGGTAGGAACGCAATAAACGTCATCGCGCCAATCGTAATGAGCGGCGCCGTCTCGCCGATCGCACGGCTTAGAGAAATAATCACTCCGGTCAAGATCCCGCCGGTGGAGTAAGGCAACAGGTGATGGCGAATGATTTGCCAGCGGCTGGCACCCACTGCGAACGCAGCTTCACGGATGTGGTTAGGAATTGTGCGTAAAGCTTCACGCGTGCTGACGATCACGATGGGCAAGACCAGCAAGCCCAGCGTCAGCCCCGCCGTAAGTACGCTTTGACCGAAGCCAAAGCGATAAACAAAGAGACCAAGCGCCATCAATCCGAAAGTGATCGATGGGATTCCGGCCAGGTTGACGATGTTCAGTTCGATGAATCCGGTGACCCAATTTTTCGGCGCGTACTCTTCAAGGTAGACTCCGGCCGCGATGCCGACGGGAATCGCGCAGACGGCGGTCACTAACATGACACACAAAGTGCCCACCCAAGCCGAAAGAATTCCCGCTTTTTCGGGGAAGCGTGAAGGGAAGTTCCAAAAAAAATCCAAAGACACCCGTGGAATTCCGGTCATGCCTAAATCGATGATCAAAGCTACGAGGGTCAACAAAGAGAAAAACAAAAGCATCAGCGCCACAATCATGAACATCAGATCTTTAAATTTTCTAAAAGCGAGATTGCTATCTGAAATCATATCAGTAGGCCTGCCGAAAGCGACGACGTACGGCAAATCCGATCAAGTTGAACGTCAAAGTAAGAAGCAACAAAGTCAGTCCCGCCACGTAAATGGACTGATACCCAATGGATCCATGGGGAAGGTCCCCAAGACTTACCTGCACAATAAAGGCGGTGATAGTGGCCACGGGCTCCGTGGGATTCATCGTTAAATTCGGTTGCAAGCCGGCGGCAATCGCGACCACCATGGTTTCACCGAGAGCACGAGAGATCGCCAAAATATAAGCCGAAATCACGCCCGAAAGAGCCGCGGGGTAAACGACGCGGACGGAAGTTTGAAGTCGTGTCGACCCGACCGCGTATGAGGCTTCGCGCAAATAAGCAGGCACCGCGCGCATAGCATCTTCGCTCAATGATGAAACGTAAGGAACAATCATTACGCCCATCACCAACCCGGCACTGAGCGCATTGAACCCACCCATTTCGGGAAAGAACTTCTGTAAGATTGGCGAAACAAAAAGTAATGCAAAATATCCGTAAACGACCGTCGGCACGGCGGCCAAGAGTTCAAGGACCGGCTTTAAGATCTCGCGCAAACGAACGGGTGCGTATTCGCTTAAGTAAATGGCGATGATTGATCCAACGGGAATGGCCACGGAAATAGCAATCAGTGTGGTCAGAAAAGTTCCGCAAAGCAGTGGGAGGATCCCAAACTGGGGATTATCGAAAAGCGGCGTCCATTCGCGTGAAGTCAGAAATTCTTTAATTGTGACATGGGTGAAGAACGGGATCGACTCACCAACTAAGATCACCACGATCCCGAGGGTTGCGACGACGCTGGATGCGGCGGCCAAGAAGAGCATAAACTCAATTGCTCGTTCTTTCAAAACACGCATGCGCTTCACGCTCAGCGTGGTTTGCTGAAGCGCGGTCAACTTCGGTAGGCTCAATGTTTTTATGGCCTCGGCATCATGACTGTTCAAAGTATCCTACTTGTTTAGGTAAATCGGCTGAACACTACAGTCCAAAACCTGTGCCGTAAAGCAGCGAGGAATTGAAGGCACATGGGAATAACGCCGAAAGACCAACTATTGCCGCGGATACTAGCAAAATTAGATATTTACGAATGTCAGGAAGACGTTAGGAAGCCATGAAGAATGCGGGAAAAATTTTCCCGCATATCGACATTAGCGGCGTACCGAATCGATGATGTTCTTCAAAGCTTCCTGGTTTTTAACGCCCTGAAACTCAAGTTCTACGCGTCGATTGCGCTGTAGAGCGGTTGGGGACATCGAGTTAGAGAGCAAGTCACGCTTGCCGCGGCCTTCGGTGACCAACTGGCTTCGGTTGATTCCCGAAGCCACCAGGACGTCGGAAATCGTGCGTGCTCGGCGCTGGGAAAGGCTGTCGTTGTAAATATCCGAACCACGCTGGTCCGCATGACCGACCACTTCCACCTTATCGAAGAGCTGCCGGTTAGCGGCCAGAGCGCGGGCCAAGCGGCTCAAGTACTGTCGGCTGCTGGAAACCAGTTTCGTCGATTCGCTTTCGAAATTCACGTCGTCGGGATCAATTTGGAAAGTCTGAACCGCACGCTTCGCCAAATGTGGAGCGATGGGTTCGGGGCGAGTTTCTTCGACGCGAATCACTCGCGGCGCGGGTGACGAGCCGGGTCCGAAGCTGACTTGCAATTCAGCCATAACCGTATCGATGGTTTCCCCACTGATGCCCACGTCGGTCATGGCGCGGCCGCCGGCGCGAACCAAGTATTGATCGCTCCAGCTGAATTCTTTCATCACTTGTAAACCGACAAACGACGCCAAGTTGTTGGTGTTCGACTGATAGCGGTCGGGATTGTCAACCAAGGTGTTCCAGATCGCGCCTAGCTGCCAACGATTGGTGAATTGATAACGGGCTGCCAGTTCGGTGTAGAGCGATTGAATGGTGTCCGATTCGGAACCTTTTTGAGTGAGAAATTCGTTGTGCAAACCAACGCCCGCGTCGGCAATCCAAGGCGCTGTTTCGAAATAATAAGAACCGAGAACCTTAATGTGGGTGGGCACACCGCCCGAGCGAATTTTATTGTTGTGGTCCATCGCGCCGAGCCCCACACCAATGAAGGGCCAAAGCCCCTGAGGATTGCTCAGATCACCGCGCTGAATTTCGGGCTTTAGCGAAAGAACATTGTTTTTTTGAGCGAAAGCCGCGAAACCAAAAGTCAGACCTAAGAATAGCAAACAGCGTACGAACATGGTGGAACCCCCAGATACAACAAAATGGATATATGACCTTTATCTTAATGACCCATCTTCCGGCAAGGTCTTATACTTTCCAAATGGCAAGCGTTGAGAGAAAAATCCGCGTCGGTTTAATCTTCGGTGGGCGATCCGGCGAGCACGAAGTCAGCATCGCTTCGGCCATGTCCGTTTATAACGCCTTGGATAAATCACGATATGAAGTGATTTTAATAGGCATCGATAAAACTGGGCGCTGGCTCTTGCCTGATCCCAAAAAAATGCTCGCGCAAGCGGCGAACCCGATGGCCATTCGCTTGAGTGAAGTTGAAGGATCCTACTCCTTGGCGCCGACGGGTGGCGAAACGCAAATGATCCCGCTGGAAAAAACGGCACCCGTTCCACCCCGCTTTGACATCGTCTTACCGATTCTGCACGGCACCTTCGGTGAAGATGGGACGATTCAAGGGATGCTCGAAATGGCGCAGGTCCCTTACGTGGGCTCAGGTGTGTTGGGTTCGGCCCTAGGGATGGACAAAGAAGTCTCCGCTCGTTTGTTCAATGCCGCTGGAATTCCCACCGTCCCTTCACTTTGTCTACGCAAGCACGAATTCTTGGCAGACAAATCCGGGGTGGAAGCTCAATTGACCAAAGCTTTTGATTTTCCGTTCTTTATCAAACCCGCGAACGCCGGATCCTCGGTCGGTGTGCACAAGGTGAAAACACGCGAAGGAATTCGTGCCGCTCTCGAAGACGCGTTCTCTTTTGATTTGAAAGTTCTGGCGCAAAACGCCGTGGATGCGCGCGAACTGGAAGTTTCTGTGCTGGGCAACGAAAATCCCAAGGCGAGCATCGTCGGAGAGATCGTGCCGCGCCATGAATTTTACTCTTACGAGGCCAAGTACATCGACGAAAATGGCGCCGAACTCAAGATCCCCGCCGAAAATCTGCCCGAAGAGACGCGCGAGAAAGCTCGCACCTGGGCGATACAGGCCTTCAAGACTTTAGAGTGTAAAGGACTGGCGCGCGTCGATTTTTTCTTAGACCGGAAAACCGGCAGCCTGTTTTTGAACGAGATCAACACCATCCCGGGCTTCACCAGCATCAGCATGTACCCGAAAATGTGGGAAGCCTCGGGCCTCGGCTACGCCGCACTTCTTGATGAATTGATTCGCTTGGCGATGGACGACTTTGCTAAACGCCGAGCGCTTCGCGTGACCTACGATAAATAATGGGTAAGACGACTTTAGCGATCGACTTTGGCACCAGCAACTCGTTGGTGGGCGCATGGAAAGACGGCCAACGCGTCGAAGCGTTGCCCTTAGATACCGCGGCTAAAGATCCCACCCTTATGCGGACATTGCTTTATTTTCCCAATGCGGACGCCTGCTTCTACGGCGCTGAAGCTATCACTGAATACTTGGCGCAAGACATGGAAGGTCGGCTCTTTCGCTCGTTCAAATCTCATTTGCCAAATAAAAACTATCTAGGAACATTTATCGAAGAGCGCGTCGTTACGCTCGAAACGATGATCGGCATCTTCCTGCTCGAAATGCGCAAGCGCGCCGAAAAATTTCTGGATGAACCCGTCGAATCGGCCGTGATCGGTCGGCCGGCGCGCTATTCTCTGGACACTGCTGCAGACAACTTCGCACTTCATCGCATGACCAAAGCCGCAGAGTACGCTGGCTTTAAAAATATCGAATTCGTGCCTGAACCTTTGGCCGCCGCCCTCGATATGCGCCGAACCATGAGCGCAGAAAAATTAATTCTGGTGGGCGACTTCGGCGGCGGGACTTCGGATTTCACGCTACTTAAAGTTGGCCCGTATGCCTTCAGGACAGAACACGTCCTTGGTTTGGATGGCTGCCCCAAGGCGGGTGATGCTTTGGACAGTCTTTTTATGTCCAACCGACTCAACGACTTTTTCGGGGCGAAAACAGAATACAAAGTCCTTTTTGGGAGCAATCGCCTGACGATGCCGCAGTCGGTGATGGAGCGCCTGAACAGGCCAGCGCATATCGTCCACCTAAAAGAGCCAGCGACATATGATTTCATTCGCGAAATCCGCAAAGGGGCCCTGGGTCCGAAAGACAAAGAGGCCGTCGACCGTTTATTCGCGCTGATTGAAGACCAACAGATCTTCCCCTTCTTCGAAAAAATTGAGCATACAAAACGCAACCTTTCGTGCAGCGATCACGCGGCTTTCGAATTTGAATACCCTGGTATCGAAGTGCATGCGGATTTTCGGCGTGAAGAATTTGAGACCTGGGCCACTTCGACGACCGAAGACATATTTTCGGCCTTAGATAAATGTTTGAAGCAAGCGGGCGTCACGGACGAAAAAGTAGATTTAGTTTGTTTAACGGGTGGTTCCGCGCAGGTTCCCCTGATTCGCAATGAACTTTTACGCCGCTTCGGCGCCGAAAAGCTCCAGACACAAAGTCATTTTCACTCGGTCTTAAGTGGCCTAATCGAAATGGCTGGTCACTTGGACGGCCAATGAAGAATTATTCGACGACGTCGTAACGTCGCGAACTGACATTCACCCGCGCCAGCGCGGGTGAATCACTTCATATTTTCAGCGCTTCATCGCATCCACATGCTTATTACTGACGTACTTGCGCATATCCACCCGCTTTTTCAGACTAGGTTCCAAAAAGTCTGCCGCGCTCTGCAGAATTTTGAAATCGTCCTCATTAAAGGAAACTCGAATTTCGGAAGCCTTTTTCACCTTCAAGTTCGGCTCAAGTGACGCGGCCAAATCACAAGTCTTGTGATCGGCATCTTTAAGCTGCGCTTCTTCCATAAACCATATGTTCGCCTGATTTTGATTCACACGGTAATGGTCATACGCTTCGGTCAAGGCTTTCATTACGCGCGACCCGACGTCGTTATTCGCTTTAAGAAATTCCTCGTTCATAACGACCAAAGACACAACCTTGCCGACGTCCAAGACTCGAACCCAGCCTTTGGCTTCGAAGATCGCGGGCAAGGGATCAAAGCCACTCAGTGCATCGAACTGCGCCCAGGATTTGCCATCGGCACCGCTCATGACCAACGGGCCTTGCTCTTGAATCCCAAGGTTGATGATCTTCACATCTTTCTTCGGATCCAAGCCTTCACGCTTCAGAGCCGCCACGGTCACTCGCTCGGCGGCGGCGCCCACCGGAATTCCGATGGTTTTACCTTTAAGATCCTTCATGGTTTTCACGGGAGATTTCGGCGGCACGTAGGTTGAGGTCCGATTGTACATTAGACGGCCGACGCCGACCCAACCCTTGTCCTTCGAAAACAAGGCCGCGGCCGGCTGATCCGCGGTCAGCACAACATCCAAACCGCCACCCAAAGCAATTTCGTTGAGTTCCGGACCGAAGGTTTTGCCGATGAATTCGGCCTCCAAGCCGTTCTTTTTTAGAATGTCGGTCTTCTTCCAAATCTGAACCAACTGCCCCTGAGTCGCCCAAGGCACTTGCCAGCCAACGCGTATCTTCGTCAGCTTGGCTTCTTGCGCGCCGGCACCAAATGCCGCGGCCGATACTACGATCATCAAAAACGATTTTAGAAAATTCATCCGGTGCTCCTAGAAAGTGTATTGAACCTGCGTGCGATATTCCAACAAATCAGGCAAGGCCGCGGGCGGTGTTCCGCCGTTGCGGTAACCCACACGAAACCAAACCTGAAGATTTTCCAGATCGCCCGAAAATTTATAACGAACATCCCCGCCGGTTTCACCCGTATCCAGATTGCCATCAAAATCAAACCACGAATAACCCAATCGTCCCCACAGCTGCGGATTGAAATCGTAGGTCAGCATCGCCTTGTATCCCGTGCCCGGCGCGATATTGCCCATGCCGCTGATCATGGAATTGGTGTAGGTTGCATCTGTAAAGAAAGTGTAGGGCATCAAGAAGCGTTGATTTTCAATCTTATTGGCCGCGAACGACAAGTTTGCACCGTAAGCTTTAACCCCTGCTTTCAGACCATAAAGCTGGGAATCCAGATTACCCAGAAGCTTGTCGCCGGTCTCTTTCTCGATCCCCCATTGGGCGGAGACGTAGGGCGTCCAATCACCACCGAGGTCGATGTCGTAATCTGCCTGCGCGAACTGCATTTGGAAGAGATTGTCGAAAGTGTAATGCCAAGCCTGAGTTTTCAATTTACCGATTTCGTAAATTAATCCGAGGATCGAAGTGCCATCGGTGTCACGAGGCGTCCCGCCCAAGCGGCCGATCGAAAAACGACCGGTGTCGATAAAGTCCTGAGCTTGGCGATTTTTGATTCCGGTCATGTGGTAGGCGTTGATGCTTAAGCCCGGGATGGATTTATTGATCAGTGAATAGCCATCGTAGGTCACGGGAATCGTAAACGCGTCCGAGGGATTGGCGAACGGCGTATCGATTAGCTGCCGACCAGCGGTGGCCACCGTGCCGTAACCGGTGTAACGAAAAAATGCCTCGCCCAAAATGTCAACGTCAACGGTAGGCGTGAAGGGTGCACGCGCCGTGGATTCTTTGTTGGTCTCGAGATCGTTGGCCGTGTAATACCCGACCCCTGCGGACAATCCCCACAAATGCTCG
This sequence comes from Pseudobdellovibrionaceae bacterium, assembly GCA_040381635.1. Lineage (GTDB taxonomy): Bacteria > Bdellovibrionota > Bdellovibrionia > Bdellovibrionales > UBA1609 > JALHOQ01. Next base: position 5,729 of record JBEIHA010000018.1, on the reverse strand, counting down.
GCCTTGGTTTCAAAGGCCAAGCGTCCGCCAAAGGCGGTGCCGAACTGATCCTTCGCTTGCTGGAAGTTCAGAGTATTGTTGTAGATTCGGATTTGACCGGCAAATTTGCCTTCCGAAAAAGCCTGTTTAAGGCTTGCCGCCTGAGCAAATCCCGAAAACAAAAAACCAAAGCACAATAACCATTTCGCTATGAGCAACATTAGCCCTCCGTGATGTTTAGAGAGGTCTGGCTAACAAGCGTAAGTGCACATGGGAACTATTAATAGCTGATTGGAGTAGCGCTTGCGCCATTAAGTTGGCGCGTACTTGGGCGGGCGACCGATCTCGATCAGCAGGCGGTTGATCTCTTCTTTGAGCTCTTGGGTCTGCACACTTGCGCTGACCGGCAAACGATTGAATTGCTCGAGAGATAGCCGCTGCCGCTCAATTTCTTGTCGAGCCAAGAAGTCCTCGGTGATGTCTGTAAAAATAGCCGCGCCAAGATCAGGTCCACATTTTACAAATTGGGTGGAGAACACGGTGAGCGGAAAATCTTTGTCGTGGCGTATCACTTCGGGCACGAACCGCGCTTTACCCGTGGTGATCACTTCGAAGAAAATATCGATCAAGCCCTGTTCGCGTGCCCTTGGGAAAAGCTCGAGCATCTTCTTTCCTTTGGAATTCGCGAGATCGCGGTAAACGGCTTTGGCGCCAAACTTGTTGTGCTCGAAAAGCACGAGAGAGTCCCGATCTTTATCATCGGCGAGCTTCCAAACGATAATTCCAAAGGGACAAACGTGAAACACGTCTTGATAGACTGCGGCCTCTTCCTCGGGCTTAATGAAGTCAGTCACCTCGGCATTAAGAGCCTGCGAAATTTTAAAAAGCGTCTTAAGCGTTAGATTGAGCTCGCCACTTTCAATTTTTTGATAATGTCTGAGCGAGTAGCCGAATTTTTGGAAGTCCCTTTGCAATAAACCGCGAGCTAATCGCAATTGCTTGATTCGCCCGGCTACCTGTTTTTGGAACAGCTGTGATGACACCAGCTCTCCTTGACTACGCGCGCGTCGCGCATAAAGTTAAATCCATGAGTTCGTCTGCCTATTACGACTTCGCGGGAATCGCGGTCAATAGCCTTTTTAGTCTCGAACGTGTTCTTATTGGCGTCTCGCTTGCCGCGGCTGTGGGTATTGTTATGGGCGTGTTGCGCAGCGCCTTACCCCGCAACATAAAACGCAATCTGCTTCTAAGATTTCTGCTGGAGGCGCCTAAGTTCCCTCCGCCGATCGCTTGGATTCCGTTCGTGATCCTTGCTTTTGGCATAGGTGAATTTTCGGCGATCTCGATCGTTTTTATTGGCGCCTTCGCCCCGATTTTTACGGCCGCCTACGATGGTGCTGAAAGTATCCCTCTGGTTTGGCGACAAACGGCCGCCTCACTTGAATTGAAAACCCCGAGACTTCTCTATTCGGTTGTTTTCAAGGGTTCGTTGCCGCAAATTTTTGTTGGCCTGCGCTCCGGCGTGAGCGTCGGCTGGATGGCCGTCGTGGCGGCGGAGATGATTAGCGGGCAATCCGGCCTAGGCTACTCCATTCAATTGAATCGGCAGAACTTGCAATATGACCTGATGTGCATCGACATGCTGATGATTGGTCTCATTGGTTTTCTGCTTTTCGAAATGATTGTGATTCTTGAGAGAATATTTATTCCCTGGCACGAGCGGACGGCCCGACGGTGACTCACATCGAAGCCTCCCATCTCAGTTTTGCGTTTCCTGGAAAACCTCCGCTGTTCGAAGACCTTTCGTTCAAAATTGAAAGGGGTCAATGCCTTGGCGTGAGCGGACCTTCGGGTTGCGGTAAAAGCACTCTCGCACAGGTCCTGGCTGGTCATCTTCGCCCGAGCGCGGGTGTGGTCGCGGTTGCGGGTCAAGAAATGCTTCGGCCCAATCGCGACGTTTTTTTAGTTCATCAAGACACCGATCTTTTCCCTTGGCTAACGGCGGAGAAACAAATTCTGTTCGGAATGCTTGAACCGAACTCCGCGCGAGCGAAGGAGCTGATCGAGCTCACCAAATTAACTGGCTTCGAAAAGTATTTCCCGCATCAGCTGTCGGGCGGAATGAAGAAGCGCTTGAGCATCGCCCGCGCGTTAGCGGTAAACCCGAAATTGCTAATCTTCGATGAATCGTTTAACTCCTTGGATTTCGAATTGCGTATGGAATTGTTTGGCGACTTAAAGCAAATCTGGCGCGAAACCAAAACTACAATACTTCTGATCAGCCACGATCCTCGTGATCTTGAACAGATGGCTGAAAAAGAACTTCGATTGGAAAAAAGACGCTAGAGGGGTGTGCGAGCAAAGCTCGCATCACCGCCCCTGCGAAAAGTGGGAAACCCCTTGTTTCAGAGGTTCTGGGGTGGTGCCGTTGAGTGCTGGACGAATTGTCCTTGGCGCCGGTATTGATGGATGATTTTGCACACTTGGGGCCAGGCCATGATCCGCCTTATTTCAGGTCTTTACGGCGTTGCGTTATAAATCGAGGGGCCATTTAAACGGAAATACTCCACATCGCGTACTAACGTGGGACGAGCCTTAAGTCTGGGTTTTACCCGTCCGATAAACTCGATAGCTGTCCGTAAAGCTCAAAGGAGTTCCCATGTCTCAATACGATACGCATAGTCTCTACGATTTCTTGTTCCACACGCCCGAAGGCGGCTTACGTAAAATCTTGGTCGACAAAAAGAATATGACCGACGTGCACTGCAATCTATTGATTAAAATCGTTAAGTCCTGCCCGGTGGATGTGTTCAGCGAGCATTTCGACAAGAAAGACTTTCCGAAACTGCGCCTTGGCCCTGCAGAGCAGAAGATCAAAGAAAAATTCTGGGACAATTGCGTGGCCACTCTACTTGAGAGAGGACTACTGCAGCCTGCGTCCGCCCAAAAAGCTGCCGCCTAGCTTATGCGCCGAATTTTATTTGTCGCGTTTTTGATGATCTTGGTGGGTTGCCGCGCCAGCGCGGAAACCCACCTAACTAAGGCTAAATGTCCCAACTTCATTGGATTCGAAGGTCTTCTGTGGGTGCGCGATTTTGTCGCTTGCGCCAGTCTTGAGCCGCCTCGCTCAGAGGGCCGGATTGCCCGCGCGCGGCTTCCGCTTGCCGAAATTCTTCGTCCATTTTATCGGCAAAGACTATCAGCCTAGCTTGGAGCTCTTGGCGTTCCTTAGCCGAGAGTGCGTTTTTGCATTGTGGGCAGACAGAAAGCTGATCGACGCAAAGCCCAGGGTTGAATCTGGCTTTACAGTGAAAGACAACTTTTGCTTCCGCGACGGATTGACCCAATTCAAATCGCGAGTCCAATGCCCGAAGAAAAATATCATTCAGAGCACCGGACATCACCCTGGCCGCCGTGAAAAAAACGGCGCTGACTTTGGGGGTCCACCTGCGAAGATCGATCAAAAACCTTAACCCAAGGCATGAGACAATCACGGCGCCCAAACTCGAGGCGACTACAATAATTAAATTGTTTAGTCCGATCGCCTGCCCCATGGCGAGCGAGGGTTCACGTAACGAAAGGATCGTGATGCAAACAAAAATAATCGCACCGAAAGCTAAGGTGCCCGCTTCGTCGTTCATCTGCAGGTGAGATGGATTACCGCGCTCGCGGCAACGTCCAATCATGCCCATTAGGGCTGACTACCTAAAGATTGAATCGATTGCCTGGTCAAAACTCTGCATCCCGCGGCGTCGGCGGAAAGAGCATCTAGATAAACCATATCGCAGGCATGACCCGCCGAAGTTGTCGAACCTAGAAAAATACCTATCCCGGCCGTTCCTAATCCAACAAGTCCTGTCGCGGCTCCCGCGACCGCGCGTGTTCCAGCCGCCGCCCAAGAGGTTGACCCAAATGTCGTCGCGGTGGCTGCGCGCACCGCCGCCTTGCCCGCCTCGGAAGTCGCTTGCTTTCTCACGCCCTCAACTATGCCGCCCGTGCCGGCTTCCACCGGCGGATTCTCGCCACGAACGGCGGTCGTTTGAACGGCCTGAGGCGCTGGTCCATCGGAGCTGGCCGACGCCAAAACTTCATTTGATCGCTCTGCATCGAAGGTGTCGCGACGGGCGATGTCCGCGTAGCAACGGGCATTATCTTCAATCACCGTTTCAGCCAAATGACGGAATCGATCGAGAGCCGTTCGTTGCTCCTGCAACTCACGTGCGACCCCACTATAGCGGCGAATGATTTCGTATTCGCGCCTAACGCGATCGGAGCCCTGCGCTTGGGATGCATTTAAGTCATTAATTTCGCGGCGCTGACCACGCGAGTTGTCGTCCAAGGCATTCCTAAGATCGGTATTGAGCTGCCCGCAGACCTCGCGGACCCGTGCGCGAGCTTCGCCGCATAGCCTGGCTTTCGCCGTATTGCGAGTCGCAGCGATGCGCAATCGATCGCGCTGAGCTTCGGCTCCGTTACGAATGGTGGCGGGGCCGGCGGCAATGTCGGCGCCGGTGTTGTCGTCTTCCGGGTGCAAGTTACAAGCTTCGTATTGTTTTTGAACTTCCTGGCGACAAACGCCGGGAACCTTTTCATCGCGCAGACCCTGACGAATTTTGTTCGCGTTGGCTTGCCGAAGAGGACACGTGGAACCTAAATTTGCTGGCAGCGCCTCGCTCTGAGCCCACGCCAAACTTGCTCCGCCGAGGGCGAACGCACAGGCCAAAATTAGGGACAAATTTCGGTGAGAAATCATTACTTAACGATATCAATAGACCGCTTTTTCTTAACGAGAAATCTTTGATTGCGCCGGTCGATTTTTATTCTGAGGCACTTGCCCGGGGATTATTGTCTCGTTTTGAGGCGCAAACGCGTTGTTTTCGCATCGAAAGGTCTGCATCAGATTGAGTTCGGAGTAGTCCCTGTTCAAAGCGGCCACAACACTTGCGGTTGATGTGTAATACCCAGAACCTATGCATTCTACGTTCGCTGTATTCCCGGCGTACGAGCGAGCCACTCCAAGCAAACTATATGTGTTTATATCGACCAATCCTGCTCCGCTTACCCCGCGAAGCACGTCCGTGGTCGTTTGCAGCACGTGACCACCGACAACATGCCGCTTGATTGCGGCCCGCTGTAATGGATCCTCGGGTTTTAAGTTTCGCGGCTTCTCATTCTTATCGACATCCGTGCGGCAATGCTCCTGATAAGAAATCGTTTGGCCAGGGGTGAGGAAAGGGCCCTCGCCGTCAGAATCTCTCGCTTTGGATTTATATATCTCACGCGACGTGGGGGGCGGATATCCAATGGCAGCTACCCCAGTTCCGGCCACCGGCAGTCGCGAAGATATTTGAAAACAAGGCTGATCACGCAAACTTGGGTCATCTGTTTTCAGAATGGCGAAATCCAAACCGTTACAGATCACGTTCGCGCTGCCTTCTCGAAATCGATCCTTGCCGCGACAGTCGTTACTCGCCAGCACCGAGGCCTGGGATATTCGGCCATTGATCCTGACCAAACAACGAGCTGAACTTAAAAGAGCGCGATCAACCACGGAAATTCCGTCTACAATTTTGATCGCGTTCGCCTTGCGCAAACATTGCTCGACACAGTGGCCGGCGGTAAGCAAAGTTCCGTCATCCGAAACCTGGCTGCCCGAACAGCGGTCCAAAACCTTACCGTTCGCATCGACGAATTCAATTTTTGGCGTGGCCGCCAACATATTTAGTGGGATTCTGAGGTCGCGCAAGCCC
>JBEIHA010000017.1:0-19586 GCA_040381635.1 Pseudobdellovibrionaceae bacterium | reverse complement strand
CACGTGCGTGAGGGCGTAACCTAAGCGCTGATACTCAGTGCCATGAATGACGGCGGATTCGGCGAGCTCCGCTTCCTCTGGACGACCTGCAGCTTCGGCCATCGCCGGTTCATCATTGCGGTCCGCGGCCTCGGCGGTGGCCTTAACGTTTTTTGGCGGAGGAGCGGTCGACTGTTCCGACTGGCGAATCACTTCGATCACCTGAGCGAAGAAAATGGGCAATCCTTCTTTAAGTTTTGTTGAGCTGGGGTGATCCCCGGCGAGTTCTAAAGTTTTTTGCTCGGTCAGAGCCAAAATTTCCTGCTTTTTGGAAGGCAAAAATTCTGCGAGCATAACGAGGCTTCCTTTTCAGAAGGGGATGGAAACAGAAGGGATCTGCAAGCGCTATTCCGTTGTTCATGCCAATTCAGAGCTGTCTAGGGAAGCAGATAGGGTGGATTTCCCCGTCGGGGTGGGGGAATTTAGTCAACTATTGCTTTAAAGTAAGCTTCGTATGTCATTTATCTATTTTGACAATATATGAATAGCACCTATCCTCTAGCCAAATGATTCTGCACTCACCACTAAGGAGATTTTTTGGATCCGAATGAAGAATTTGTAAGGAATATGAAGCAGAACTCAAGACCAATCGCCATCGGTGCTGCGGTTTTGGTTTTAGTCATTGCTCTAATGAACGCAACCTTTGTCATACCGCCTGGACACCGTGGGGTACTGGTCACTCTAGGTAAAGTGTCGCCCGTTTTTGCGCCGGAAGGTTTGGGCTTCAAGATCCCGTTTTTGACTTCCGTTATTCCCATATCCGTTCGCCAGCAGACAACGGTTTCAAACACCGAGTGCTATTCTTCAGACTTGCAGCAGATCAACGTGGAATTGAAAGTGCTCTACCGTATTCCCGAAAGCATGATCGTTAAGGTCTTTCGCGACTACTATGGGGACCCCTTCGATAGTTTGGTGGCGCCCCGCTTGAGTGAAGCGCTGAAAGAAGTCACCGCCTTACAAAGTGCCGAAATGATCGTAAAAAAACGCGAAGACGTGAAAGCCAAAACCCTCGAATCCACGCGCGCCAAAGTGGGCGACTTGCTCGTCATTGAAGACGTGGTGATTCAAAACGTGGCCCTATCTAAAGAGCTAGAGACCGCTATTGAGGCAAAGATGGTTCAAGAGCAGGAGGCCGCGAAAGCCAAATTCACTCAAGCCAAAGCGGAAATCGAGGCTCAAACGGCAATCATCCGAGCTAAGGGCGAAGCCGAAGCGATTCGTGTGCGTGGCCGCGCCGTTCAAGACAATCCAGGTTTAGTGCAGCTGCAAATTGTAGAGAAATGGAATGGAATTTCGCCACTTGTTATTGGTGGCGGCAGTAACGGTGCGAATATCTTACTTCCCATTGGGAATCTAAAGGCCCAGTGAGCATGATCGTTAGTCGTATTTTTCAATTCATTTTAATCGTTGTCAGCGTCGTAGTCTTGATCCGTATTTTTATGCGAATGTGGAGAAGCGAAAGTCGCCTTGGCCAAGTAAAGACAGAACAACTCAGAGACGTAACAAACAGCGCAACAATAAAGAAGGAGAACCTATGAACACTAAATTTTTACTAGATCAACTTTTAAGCGCCGGCGGTGATTTAAAAAACAATAAGTCATCCGCCGGCAGTGATGTTGATCCCACGAAAATATTGTCGAACTTGATTTCGAGTAAGGGTGGCGCAGCCATGGCGGGTGGTGCGCTGGGGCTTCTGCTGGGAAGTAAAAAAGGCCGAAAAATGGGCGGGAAAGTTTTGACCTACGGGGGGATTGCCGTATTGGGGACCCTCGCATTTAAAGCCTTCCAAAATTATCAGAAGGAGTCGAACTCTGCGGGTGGTGAGACCGCTCAACCTCTGAACCAACTGTCCAGCGGCAATGCGGAAACGCATTGCAAAGTGATCCTCATTGCCATTATCGCGGCATCAAAGGCCGATGGTCACATTGATGATCGCGAAAGACAGCTGATCGATGCGGAAGTTCGCAAGATGACATCAGACACCGAACTTCAGCAATGGTTTGATAATGAGCTTAAAAAGCCCTTAGATCCCACGGAAATCGCAAGTCACGCCAAAGACCAGGTCATGGCCTCGGAAATGTATTTGGCCAGTCTGTTGGCCGTCGATGAACAGAACTTTATGGAGAAATCCTACGTCGAGGAATTGGCGCGCCAGTTGAAATTGCCACAGGCGCTTCAAATGCAACTCGCTGGTCAGGTGAAGGAAGCTGTGGCAGTTGCCACTTAAGTTTAGGCACGAAACGGCGAATGCCCCTGGTAGTGTTCAAACAATTTCTCGATCTCTTTGCGCTCGAAGCGAACGTGATCTTGAATGGCGCGATTCATCTGCGGGTGCTGGATTTTGTGGGCGCTGTAGGTGAGTGATGGCATAAAGCCGCGTTGGAATTTGTGTTCGCCTTGGGCGCCCGCTTCGAAACGCTTCAAGCCTTTTTCGATGGCGAATTCGATGCCCTGGTAATAGCAAAGTTCAAAGTGCAGGGCTTTGTATTCGGCAAGGCAGCCCCAATTGCGACCGAATAAAACCTGATCGCCAAAAAAGTAAAGGGCCGCGGCGACCGGGGTACCCGTCTGTTCTTCGGCTTGGACTAACAAAATATTCTCTTTCAAGTCTTTAAAAACCGCTTTGAAAAAACCCTCGGTCAGGTAGTCATAGCTGGATCGCTTTTCGATCGTGCTTAGGTAGAATTGGTAGAAATTTTCCGCATCGCTTGCCTTCAGCTCGGCACCTAGAATTCTTCGAATTTTAATGGGCGCGCTGGCGACTTGATTTCTCTCCCGCAGGATTTCTTTGCGGCGTTTGCTGCGCAAGGTGGCCGTAAAACTGGCGAAGTCCGTGAAGTTTGAATTGTGCCAGTGGTACTGAAAGCTATCGCGCAGAAAAAAACCAGAGCTTTCATAAATCGCGTGCTGATCTTTCGGCACAAAAAGAGCGTGTTCGGAATGGGCTTCGCACTTCTCGGCCAGAGTCTCACCCGCCTTAAGCAGGGCCTCGCCAATGGTGCGGACATCGGCACCAGGTTTGATCAAAAGCTTTGGACCCGTGGCCGGCGTGAAGGGTACGGCCGAGGTCAGTTTGGGATAGTAAGGCAGCCCGTAGCGCTGGTAGGCCTCGCTCCAGGCGAAGTCGAAGATGTATTCCCCATAGCTATTGGTTTTAAGGTAGAGGACCAGCGCGCCGAGCAGCTCTTCGCCCTCCCAAAACCCGATAAACTGAGGAAACCAGCCCGTGCGCTCGCCCACGCAATCGGACGTTTCCATGGCCGCCAAAAAGTGGTAGCTCGTAAAGGGAAACGAGGGATCGCTGATCTTAGACCATTTGAGCGGTCCGATCGTTAAAATCGATGGATGGATTTCAATGCGCCACATACTTAGGCCTTTTGCCCTATGAATGATTCCGATGTCATTATCAAACCAGAAGACGTCGTCAAAGAGAAGGTCACCGAGCCTTCGATGTATTCGGTCATTTTGCACAACGATGCCCGAACCCCGCGTGGTTTTGTGGTGATCTCACTGAAAACCTGTTTCAATAAGGCCGAGCGCGAGGCCGAAAAAATCATGCTCGAAGCTCACGAAGAAGGGCACGCGGTGGTCGCCACCTACACCCGCGAAATCGCTGAGTTCAAAGCCGCGAAAGCCAACGAATTTTCGGTCAAGCACGGTCAAATTTTGCTATTTACGCCGGAGAAGCAGTGATCAAACGTGCAGACTGAAATGAAAGAGGTGAACTATGCGAAATATTGTAATTGGACTTTTGTTATTAGTGACCAATCAGGTGATGGCACACGGGGAAGATAAGCCCGGACCCAACGGCGGTAAGATCACAATGCCCGGGGCATTTCACGTGGAATTGGTGCCGGTCGATGCACGTCAGTTAAAAATCTATCTTTTGGACGTAGACTTCAAGAATCGGGCCGTAAAGCGATCGTCATTAAAAGTGACCCACGGGTCGGTGGTGGCGAAATGCAAAGAAAAGTCAGAGCACTTCGTTTGCGATTTTCCGGCGCAGATTGATTTGAATCAATCCGGCGAACTTAAGGTCACGGCCACTCGCGATCAGCAAAAAGGCAATCCCGTGAATTACGCTTTGCCAATCAAATTTGAAAAAAGCCACTAAGCGGATTCACGCTTTACGGTCGTAATAGTCGCGCGCAGTAAAGCGGGCACAATCACGATGTGAAATGGTTTGATAACCAAAAAGTAAAGTCTGCCGAATTTGTTGTTGAACCGAACTTGAGTGGTGCAGTTCAAAACACTACCTTGAATAGTCGCAATCATGCGAAAATCAAGATGCGTGTCGTCCATGCCCACGATCACTTTGCTATGGGTTAGCTCTCCAATTTCAAGAGGGCCGACTTTAGCTCCGGATTTAAATTGGGAGGGTTCGATCGGTCCAATCGATTCCCCCGTTTTCAATCCCAGCCGTGACACAATCGAATCGCGAGCATTCAAGAGCACCTTGACGAAGCCCGGGGTGGATTTTAACGAAGCCATGATCACATCGGACATCGTGATGCCCGGAGGGCAGGGGATCGAGAAAGTGTCCTCGTAATCAGGAGACCTAAGCTCTGTTGTCATGATTGATTTCTCTCGAACGTGAACAAAAGCATGCTGCCTAATGGAAAGCTCCAGCTTTCGGGGCTCCAGTGGGAAGCGGTCTTCATGGCTAGGTCTTCACTGAAGGCGGCTAGAAATGGTGCGATAAAATGGGTCGTGGTCTTATTCAATAATTTAAAATCGGTCGAAAAAACCGGGTGGATGCGGCTCAGTTTTGGTGCGAAGTTGAAATAGTGAAATTTGGTGATGTGCTGTTCTTCGTAAGACACGTCTGAAAAGCGGTTGATCAAAATTTCGATGAACGGCCAAGCACTTAAATAATTGGGCGTTGATACGATCAAGCGACCACCGGGCTTTAATAAACCAGCCGTAGCGGTAAGTAGGCCTCGGATCTCTTCGTGATTCAAATGTTCTATGACCTCGATCAACGTGATCACATCAAAAGAAGAGCGATGGGAATCAGCGATGTCTTCGACTTTTCCGTTGATAAAGCGGCGATAGGGGGTGCCGTACTGCTGATTGGCGTAAGCAATTTGTGTCGGCAACATATCAATTCCGATTTGCTGCTTAAACTGCGCTTCGCTAAGTAAAGAAAGAAAGCTTCCCGCAAAACATCCAATGTCCAAAATGCTTTGCCCAGGCCTTGGGTCTAAACAGCTAATGACTCGTAAAAATTTAAGGCGATGCCAAAGCCTGCGCACGGGTGTACCTTTGGTGAAGATCTGATCGTAATAGCCCTGAGGGATTCTGTCATAATTGAACGACAAAGTTTTTCTCGTCTACAGATTGCAAACGGCCGCGTCGGCCAGCAGCATGAGTTGTCTTATTCTGTTTAGTCGACTTTAGATCCTTCATTCTTAAGTCTTCCTTAACATATGTCAATCAATCTAGCCCAAAGGGAGGGGCTAGGACTTCAATCCTGGTCTAGTCCCAAAAGATCTTTGCATTCGCTCATCAGTTCATCAATTTTGTTTACAGCATTCTTAAGCTTCTGCATGTCTTTTGTATCAAGATCACGTTCAAGTGCGGCGATCACCATCGGATGCTTTTTCAGCCATTGTCCTTGGCGAGTGGCATAAGTGTCGGGGATTCCGGATTCGAGCGCCGCTAAGCGGGCGTTGCCGCTTTCAAGGTAGAAACTTATGAACTTAAGGGTTTCCAGCGTCAGGATATGACGGTGAGCTTTTAGGCGTGAGGAGAAAGCCATTTGTCGAATTCGCATGGCTGATTATAGCGTGATCGATGGGGCATCGCATAGCCCAGTCAAAAGACTGTGAATGCAGCCCATCATAGGCTAAGCTCGAGGACTTGATCACCACGGCTGCGCAACTCCTAAAAGTCCTAAAGCTGGAATCGGCTAAACCGACCTTTGAACTCGTTCGTTTAGTGATCGAGCGCTATCAGCGCTTCGTTCCTTACGAAAACCTTTCGAAATTGATTCGGTCTCGGGGTCCGGGGCCCTTGCTTCCCAGTTTCGCCGAATACGTTCAGGAAATTGTGGATCACGGCCATGGGGGGACTTGCTTTGCGCAAAACATTTACGCCCGGGAGCTTCTGATTTTTTTAGGTTTTGACGTCATACTTCAGGGGCGCTGGCTAGACGGCAAAATGCTTCATCCGAATCTTCGCGTGAACATCGACGGTAAGAACTATTTTGTGGACTTAGGCAATATGACGCCTTTTTCGGGGCCTTTTATTTTGGATCCGCGGCAAAGCGTGACCCAACAAATCGGGATTCAAAACTACATCTTCACGCCGCGCAAAGATTCAGTGTCTTCAAACTTACAAATATTTCGTGACGGGAAAATGATTCGGGAGATCGAGAGCACCGGCCCCACTCCAACTGCGGATCAACTGACTAAGGGCTTAAGCGAAACTTTCGAGCCATCCGCGCTGTTTATGACTCATTTGGTGGTTCATAAGGTCTTCAAGGATCTTAGTGCTGGAATTTGGGATCGAAGTTTTTATCGGGAGCGCGGTCGTGCGCGCGAAGTGACGGAGTTGAAAAGTTTGCAGGAGTTAAAGGCCGCTTTCGCCCAGCTCGATATGCCGAGAGCCCGTGTTGAAGAGGCTCTCTCGATTTTGGGCGAAAACGGTCATTCTCTTTTTTAGTGAGCCAAGGGCGCGATCGTCATCTGATCAAAGCCGACGTTCAGACCTGCGCCGGCCACCACTTGGACGGCAGCGTTTAAGGTCAACGAACGTTCGGAAGCATGAAGGGCCATGTCAGCGCCAGCTCCGACCACCAGGGCTCCGCGCACACTTCCCACCACGTAGTTCCCAAGAAGATCGCTCGGCTGTCCGGCAATGCCGATTCCGGTCGCCAGGCCCGCAACGCGCATATGGCCGATACCGAACGAGAAAGCCACCGGTGCTGCACCGATAGTGACATAGACAGGGAGCACTTCGGTATTGCCTACGATGTCGGCACACACGATTTCGCCGGGGCCTTCCAACTTAAAGTGACCAACGAAAAGGCGCAAACCGCCACCGGCCACGTCAAAAGTCAGCGAACAATTCCAAAGCGGAGCTTCAATTTTGGACGGAGCTTCAATCTTGGACGGAGCTTCCACCTGGGCTTGTGCCATTTGGCCCAAGAAAACCAAAGCCAGGGCCGCGAACAGTACATTCGGATTCTTCATTTTTATCTCCTAGAGAGTAAGTTTGTTAGAACATTGGATTATGAATACATGAAGTGCCGGAAGAACGGTTGGGGATCCCTAGACACTTTGTAGGGATTTCTGTCTAAACGGGGGCCGTAGCAAGTTGAAATGCAAGCAAGCTGCAAAAGATATAGGAACTGAGTCGCTAATCGATTGATTTAGAAAATTAGCCGGTGTCATAATCAGTGCCATGAGAATCACCGGCCTTATCTTTGTAGTCTCACTAACAGCTTGCTCCAGTAAATTCGAAGCTTTCAAGCCCGCCAAAGGGGTAGTGCCTTTGCAAAAATCGGGTTGCGCCAATTTCAGTGAGGAGTGGTGCGGGCCTAATTTAAACCGCGCCGCGGGCGACTCTTCCATCTGTAAAGGCACCGTCATGGTCGAAGGCGATATGATCTTTTCGGCCATTAAGATTAAAAGAGGATCCTCGGAGGCTTGTATCTCCGCTCTTCGTCAGTGGCGGGAGATCAATAAGCCGGGCTGCGGCCGTGCCATCGTGCGCGAGTACTATGATCTGAACGATGCGGCATCGGACGTGACCGAATGCCTGAATGACCAAGGCGAAGTGATTTCGCTGGACGGGTCGGGGGCTGGCGTTTCCTTCCGGGTGGTTCGACCTTAAAGTTTATGGTGCAAGAATCCCAGATCCCCTCAGTTCTAGCGAATGCGTCGGAAGATTTGGCAGGAAACATCAGCGGTCGCTTTTCGCCCGAGGAGTGGGATCAAATTCTGGTGCGAGCCAAAGACCAATTGCGATGCTCGAGTAAGCCTTTACCCGAAGCTTGGGTTGACGTGATTCGCGATTTTCACCGTGAAAAATACTGGGGCTTCGTGCCGAATTACAAAGTACCCAAGCTCAAGCGCGAAGACGAAAACTTAGGTTTGCGCTTTATCTGGTACAGCTTCCGGTCGTTTCTTTTGACCAAGATGGCGGTGGTTTGGTTTGGCGCCCTTTATTCGACGTACGGGGATCCATTCTATAAATGGATGTTCTTCGGTGCGATTGCCTTTATGCTTAGCAATTACGGTTTGTTTTTGTACCGCTACGGCAGCAAGCACAAGGACTGAGCCGCGCAATTTATGTTTTACCTTGTCACCTGCGTGATTGTTTATTAACGCTAGGGCCATGGCGGGTCCGCATTTTACGCAAGCAAAATATTTGAAGGCTCGCATTCGTTTGTTCGAAGACCGCAAGATCTCAGCGGCCGATCTTGCCCGCGACGTGCACTTTGTGGCCCGCGAAATGTTCGATCCCGAAGACGGACCCCTTAGGCGCGCGCTTGAAATGCTAGGCAACAAGATCGCGGTGATCGGTGAGCGCGGTCGGGCCGATCAATCGCATTCAGCCGTTTTGTCATTGGTGGATGAAATCCAGTCGGAGCTTGTGGATCGTGGGTATTAGTTAGGCTCTAGCATATGAAGGCAGTAGTTGCGCTTGTCTTCGTACTCAAATTCAAAACCATTTTTCATCAAAAGGTTGCGGCTGGGCCAATTGTCGGGAAGGGTCCATGCGATGATGGTCGCATCATGGCGTAGCGCACGAATTTTAGCGATGGCCAACTGAACGGCGCGTGAGACTAAGCCTTGTCGGCGGTAGCTTTCGCTGAGCCAGTAACCTATTTCAAATTGGTTGCTTTGGTATTCGTGGATGACGAATGTACCGATGACCTTTTGATCGGCGCGATGCTCAATCATAAATCTTATGGAATAGGAGATTTCGCCATTTTGCGCCCTTTTCGTCTGAATTCCGGAAAAAGTAGTGGCGAAGGTTTCGATGGAATCATTGAATTTTTCCGTTCTGACTTTCGGATCGACGGTGGCGTAATTCTCAGTCAACAAATCCGCCGAATCAATCCCGGGTAGAAAAGTGCGCAGTCGGATCACATCTTCTTCAAAGGTTACCGGTCCCAGCGGAATGGCATGGGGCACGTCTTTTTTGCCGAAAGCCGAGAAAGGTATCAATAGGATGATAAGCAGGATACGTAGCATCGCGATTTGAGGAGCATGAACTATGCCTCCGTCGTATTCGCTATATGGTCGAAGGGGCTGGCGGTCGGTGCCAAATTTCAGGATAGGGGCTCACCTTCGTCACCTGATGTTCGATGTGTCCGGCCGGTTACGCCAATTGCATAGCAATTCATTTCTAGGGGAGAGGCTAAATTCAACTTCTAGTCGACGACCAGTTCTATGGCGCAAGAATTCATTCTACCCTCAAATGCGGCGCCATTTTATCCATCCCATAGTGCGTAACGGCGGCCCGTTGATTACAAGATCTACAAAGCAAGCGCATGTTTTCAATTGTGTACTGTCCCCCTTTGCCCTTGGGGTGGCGATGATCTTCCTCAATGGCGTACATCGATCCACAATTGGTGCACTGGCCATTATCGCGTTCCCAAATTTCACGCTGAATTTGCGCTTTAGAGTTTGGTCGCGGCGCCGCGACTGGTTTGATCGGTTTGAAAGCATCAAGTCCGAGTTCGGTGAGTTTATGGATCAGTTGGTCAAGAGTGATGCCGGGCTGAGCGTGGGCCAATAGGCCTTTAAGTTTATCCAGATTTTGAACGGTGACTTCTTTGGTGGTGAACGTCACTTCAAAGGTATCTTCAGCAACCATCTTAATTGTTTCTTTAAATTTCAGCGGAGTATCCGCCAGCGAGAACACAATCCTCTGAGCTTCGCGCGTACTCTGACCAGCCACCTTCGTGAGGACCAACACTTTCTCGGCTTTGTTTAGAGGTTTGCCTTCATTTTTCTGATGCGAGAACAGGCTTTGAACAACACCCACGTGGGTCAGATTCAGTTTGCCGGAGTCCATCATTTCTTCGACTTGCGGGATTTCACGCATCAGCCGCATCGCTTGAATGCGGCGCACGGCTTGATCACGTGGATAGCCAAGTTCATGCATCACTAGATCCAAAAGGCTTGGCTGTTTGAAGTCTGAGTACAACCGACGGCGGTCGATTTCTTTGATGTGATGAAGAATGGTGACGAGTAGGGTGCTTTCTTGCTTTACAAGTGACTTCGAATTCAAGATCAATTGCTTGTCGCTTAGTTTTGATAAGTCCATTTGTGCAGGCCTCCATTTAATTTCTATTTTTCATGAAAAACAAGATTGATGATTAGCACATGTTTTTGGAATCAATTTTTGCAGTCTAGATTAGTTCATAAGCGACGATGAAAATGCGGACACGATCGATGGTATGTTCGGAAAGCGTGATCGCGAGAAGGTCTGTCAGAATTGTTTAAAGTCACGCCAGCAATGGGTGCATGGGGATCGGACGCGACCACAATTGGATCATAAAAGGTGGTCAAGTAAATCCTAATAAAATATTTAATTAACGCTTAATATAAAGTAGATTTGTTGGTAAACAAAAATAAGTGCTCTATAAAAGCTAAAAGCTAAAAGCCTTTCTCGAGGAGCAAAGAGTTCGAATCTCGATCAATCTAGCGGGAAGCTCGGACCCAGAGCGCACAAACCAAGAACCAAGAACGCACAACCCAAAGCTCGAATGCATCTCAAAAGCGAGCATTGACCACCAAGCACATCAATTTTGATTCAAGCGATTCGGTTGCGAAGAAATCCACCAGTCGCAAGAACTTAGTCGCGGCGCCGCGACTGCGCCGGCCCCCAACAATGCAGGAAAGGCTCGCCACCACAAAACCGATAGCCTTCCGCCCGCATCCGGGCTTAAATTAATCCAATGCTGCCTCTTAAACCCTTCGAACCCATTCCCGAAGATATCCAAGTGCACGCCGAGGCGCGCGTGCAGGCCAATCAATTGACCTTCGAATTCGATCTTAAAGATCCAAATCACCAAGTTGAAGATTTGGGCAAAACAGGCGAGTGGAAGACGTGGGCGCGCGCGGATGAACTGTGGAAGACCACTTGCTTCGAAGCCTTCGTCGGTTTCGCGGGCGATCCCGGCTATTGGGAGTTCAATTTTTCACCCTTAAAAACAAGCTGGAATGTCTATCGTTTCGAAGGTTACCGCAATCCGCAGTCGCCCAAGGCAGCCGCAGACTTCGAATTAAAAGCGGCGATCATCACCAGCAACAGATTTAAGTTTATCGTTCAATCAAAGGTCAGCCCAACGGGGATGGAATGCAGTCTGACCGCCGTGATTCGCACCAAACAAAATATCAAATACTTCGCGCTGACACATGCAAGCACCAAGCCTGACTTTCATCAGCGCGAAAGTTTCTCGAAGCGTCTGTAAAAATCTATTTATACTGACCAGGGTAGGCTGTGTTTTCGATCTGGACGGCCGTCACGTTCTCCCCGGCATTGTTCTTTTCAATGCACTTGTTCGAGATCTTTACGTTCTTGTGATAGCACTGCGGGTATTTTTCAAGGGCCGCGCTGTCTAGTTTGTTTTTGCTGGCGCAAGCGCCCATCAACAAAGCACTCGATAGAACGGCGAGGGTGATCTTCATACTTTTCGCTCCTGTTATTTTTTAAATTGTTGAATCAGTTCCGCCATACGGCCGGCGTCTGTAATCGGGTCCACATTTTTTTCTAGCGCGCGGATCTTCAGTTCAGGGTCGATCAAAAAAGTCCAACGCTTCGCCATCGACATAACAGGCATCTTTGCACCGTAAAGCTTGGTGATCGAACCATCGTCCGCAAGCAACGTAAAGTTCAATTTGTGTTTGTCGTAGAAAGCTTTTTGTTCTTCAACCGTATTGATGCTAAGGCCGAAAACTTCGGCACCGAGATCCGTGATTTGTTTGATGTTGTCGCGAAAGGTGCAGGCCTGCTTCGTGCATCCGGGCGTATCCGCTTTCGGGTAAAAATAAAGTACGGTCCATTTGCCCTTGCGCGTGGACAAATCGAAATCCGATCCGGTTTGAGTTTTAGCTTTGAATTGCGGAGCCGTATCGCCCGCTTTTAAGTCGGGGGCTGCATGGGCACCCAAAGAAATTCCAATCAAACCAGAAAGCAGCGTTGCAAAAACGTTCATGTTTCACCTCGGTGTGGAGCAAAGCTTCCACCTTAAGGGTGAATTAGTCAAAAGGCTTCGGGGCGATCACGCTTAATTTCCCTGACATCACACTGGTGCCATCGCTCTTGATGGCGCGGGCCTCGAAGACCAGGTCGTATGCTCCGCTGGATTTTTCGCGGGCGCTGGCCACTTTAACGTCCAACGTCAGTTCATCGCCGATTTTGACCGGCGCGGTGAAACGCCAATCTTGCACGCCGGTGAAGATCGTCCCCGGACCGGGAAAGCCCGCGCCTAAGAGTGTCGAAAAAAAATTAAATGAAAGCATACCGTGCGCGATTCGGGCTTTAAAAAGGCTTTCGCGCCCCGCCTGATCATCAAGATGGATGGGATTGCGGTCGCCATATTGATCAGCGTAGCCGCGAACCATTTGGTCACCGATCAAGACTTTCATCGAGGACAAATCACCAACTGTGTAGCTTCGCTCGGTTTCTTGATGAATCTCAATTTCACCGCGGTCCGAGCCGTAGTTGAAGACCTTAGTTTTTTTCATGTCTAAGAAATGTCATAGATCGACGCCGCTGTCAGCAAGCATTTCCCGCGCCCTGACTTACAGCACAAGTGAAGTTCGTCGAGTTAAAGCTGACCGAGAATTTTTCGATAAACTTACCACCCGCAGCTAAATCAGTAGCAGCCGAAAGCTTCAGACACTCTTCACCCTTGGCCAGTGCCCGCTGTTTACATTCGAAAAGGCTTTTTACTGCGATCTCGTCTTTGTCTTTCAGAGATTCACACTTCTTAAAGTTTCCACTGACCGTTCTGCCTTTTTGGGCACCGAACTGATCTACTTTACAAAAGGTATCGGGATTGACCAACTTGACATCTTGTTGAGCCAAACCCACGGCGGGTAGAAAGAGAAATAACGAAAGTAGAAAAGTTTGGCGCATGAACACTCCTGGATGAAGGGTGAAGTCGTATTTATCCTTATTAGTATGTAGATCACCGTCACGCAAAAGCAATCGGGATTCAACCTGGCCTCGTTTCTGTTTTTGGGCTTGCTGGGTTTAAGCGCCGAGTACATCGTTTTCGTTTTCGGATCGGACGTTGTTTGGTTTGGCGTGCTCGCCTGCCTGATTTCGCTTGCGGGATTTTTTCATTTCCTGCGCAATCACGATCTACTTTTGAGTGTCGACGATACGTACCTAGAACTCTTGACGGGCTTGACGCTTTAATGTGGACGAGAGCCCGGCAGACGTGAATTTGCTAGAGCGGCGCCAAAAGGTCGTCGAGCATGTGCGCCACGCTAAATACTATGGGTTCTTAGCAGCTTTTTTCTTTTCCGTTTCGCCTAAAGCCCATTTTGCATTTTCTAGGGCTTTTTCCCTCTTCGTATTCTGATCTTCCAGTTTTTTATTGAGCGCGGCGGTGCTGGCTTTCGCCGCTTGGTATTCAGCCTTCAAGCGCGCGGTCTCTTTATCCGCCAAAGCCTTAGCGACGGCGGACTCTTTAATCGCCTTCTTTAACTCAGCCTGTTGCTTAGACTCAGAGGCCTGATTGCCTTTATGCTCTTTGCGCAACGAGTTTAGCTCTTCTTGTGTTATCTTCAAGTCATGGCGGGCGGTTGCCGTCTCGGCTTTGATTTTTGCAATACGTTCTTTTTGGTCTTCGCGCATTTTCCGGGCGGTCGCGAGTTGGTCCAAGGCTTTCTTTATTTCTGATTGTTTATCGGCTAAGGCTTTCTCAGCCGCAGCGATGCTCTTTTTTGATTTTTGGATTTCTTTGTCGGCAAACGTCTGATTGCCTTTCAGGCGGGCAATTTCCTTTTCATTGCGGCCCAGTTCTTCGGTGGCCGCCGCTTGAATCGAGGCGGCTTTCGCTCGTATGGCGATCGCTTCTTTTTCTTTTTTTAGGGTTTCCTTCTTTTCTATAGCGGCTTGTTCGCGGGTCTTGCGCGCCAGATCTAGGCTGGCTTCACTATCTTGAGTAATGTCTTCAACTTCGGAATCCACGTCAATGGCCGGGTCATCGACCGCATGAGCGGTAGCCGCAATAAAAAGAGATAGTACGGCCGAAATATAGTAATTCGTCATTCTAAACCCCCAGATTTTTCCCATTCTTAAGCTTCCAGTTCTTAGGCAACTTTGCAGAAGCCTTGAAGGAAACCATTGAAAGTATCCAATATCACGACTCGCAAATAGCTAACTTTGCGCGACTGTAAAGAAAATCCGGAAAAAACAAAGTTGTGATTGGAAGACGTGGCGTAGGATTCCTCGCTAAAGCTTAGCCAATTCCCGTTTTGGTCAAAGAGTAGGGCGCCGCTCACGTAATGGTTTTCGGCGTAGCGACCATGTTTATTGGTCTTTGGGCCAAGAGTGACTTGTACTTCGCCATCCACGATGGAGTGAAAATGGGGGGCATGCAGAATGCCAATGTTGCCTTGGCCACCTGTCGCTGCTACGCTGACGTAGGGGCGTTGAAGAGTGGAGCCTCCGAAATCAGCGCCAGACACAAATGGGGCAACGGCACCGGCGTAATCCAGCGGTGCTTGTGACAAATCCACAATCTGACCAAAATAACCCTGCATTTCGCTTTGAACCACGACCACGAGCTTGGCTTGACTGCTGACCAGGGCCGGATCCAAAACGAACATCGCCGAAGGAGTAAGATCTTTGTCGGCCAAGCGTTTCCAAAAAAGCAATTCGCCATTGTCCTGGCGATAGACGTAGATGTCGCTGATAAAATTAAGATTCAAGAAATCGGATCCACCAACTACGTTCAAGGGATCAACGGTCAAAAGGTATTGAATTTTTTCGGCGTTGGCCAAGTTGTCAAAATGCGAAACTTTATAGAATTTGGCGTCGGGATTGTGGTTCGCGAGCGACAAGGAATAATTCAAAGTTTTCCCGTTCAACTGCGTGAGATTCACGCTCGCGGCCGGAGGCTTGGCCGGAATGTCGAAAAGATTATTAGGCCGCCGGCAGACCTCGGGCGAAACCAAAGGCTCCGGAGGGTTGAGGTTGCCCGACGATCCTTGAGTGGTTTCAGCGGAATTGAAGCTTACATTCGAGCAGTTTTGGTAGGCGAGCAGTGTACCTGCCAAACCACCGAGACTTAAGCTCTGGACTAAGGTACGACGATTTAAAAGCTTCTTTTCCATACCCAAAAGCAAACTCCCTTAAATGTCCAAAAAGCTCATCAAACGGCCTTGAAGTGAATCAAACATCACCGCGCGCAGCACTTTGACCTTCGAGTTCATCAGTCCGTTGACCGGAAAGATCACTTCGTGATTGCCTGCCGCCGAATACAAAATCGTCTGCGGGGTCGACAACATGTTCCCATTTTGGTCGAACAGGGCGCCACCCATAATGTAGTGGTCTTGACCAAACTTCGGATGTTTATCAGTGCCATCGGCTTGCCCACCCAAAAAGGCGCGCACGACCTTGTCCGATTGGACAATGATGTTGGGACGGTGAAGGATGCCGAGATCGCCCTGACCCCCGGTCGCCGATGGGGCAATGTACGGGCGTGCTATGGGTACCCCTGCGCAAAGTTTGGCTCCGTCGTATGCATTTACTGCGGTGCTGTAGTTCGGGGGCGCGGAGGTGAGATTGAAGTCTACGCCGTGATGTCCAGTCGATGAGCAGCGTGTGATAAGGGTTAGTTTCAAGCCTTGTGCATGTTGGGCCGCCGAGACGACGAACATGGCTCCGGGAAAAGGTTCTCCCGAGGATATCTTTTTCCAAAACAACAGTTCGTTATTGGCTTGGTTAAAGACGTAGATATCAGTCAGTGTTTTCTTACTGGCAAGTGGCCCTGCTTCGGCGGGGTGCAAACTGACCGGATCTACGCACAAGAGATAGCGTGTTTCTAAAGAAGCCGCGCCAACGACGTAACTGTCGGCCTTAAAGTATGAAGTTTCAATTTGATGCTCACCCACGGCGGGAGCCACTTTGACATCGTTGATCGTGAATTTGGAATAGTTAAATCCCACGCTGCAGGTCGGTGAGCTTTGCGCATGGCTCACTGAGGAATAACTAAGATACGCGGCCCCCGCCAAAGAACTTTTGAATAGCTCGCGCCGGGAGGTTTTCAGCTTTTGGTTGGGCATGGGGACGTCCTCTTCAGAAACGGTATCGGTTTAGTTTGAGCTAAACTTTAGTCGAGATGAGGAGCCGCGCAGCGATTGTCTCAAATCAAGATTAAAAAATAAGTTCCACTTGGAACGAGCAACCCACATCACCCTTAAATCCTTCCGCCTTGGTAAAGGTCAGAAATGTGGCTGCCACGTAGCGCAGGCGATTTTCCGCGAGCTCGTGAGCGAAGGTGGGTGAAATCGTGTATTGGTTAAGGTGGTAACCGCCTGCGCGGTTGTTTGAATTCGTGATGAACGACAACGCTAGGCCCTTGTCATCGGCCAGCGAATGATCCACGGCCACGCCGTGCGTGACGGACAAGTCATTGGTACGCTCGCGGTATTCTTCGTCATTGATAAAAGTGAGCTCCCATTGCGGTGCAAGATTCACCCCGAAATTCAGGCGAAAGTACTGACCCGTTCCTTTCACGGGATCGGCGTAAAGTTCTAAGCGGGGAGTGATGTGGAAGGGCTTCAGCGTGGCATCACTATCTAAACGTAGGATGTAGCTCATTGAAAGTGGATCTTTTAGTTCCAGCCGAGGCTGAAAAGTGGTGCGCACTTTGCCAAGTTTTCTAAAAAAAGAAACAGCCGCGCCGGGCTTGCTTTCGCGCGGGCGAGTGCGGAAGCGGCGTTCTTGCTGATCACGGGCTTCTTCTTCTTCATCGTAACTTGAGAAGCGAACTTGCCAGCGTTTTTCTAGGTTTGGCAGCCGGATATTGATCCCGAAAGAGGTGGAATTCCGAAAGACGCCGCCTTCACTCGCAATGGTGAGCTGTTTGATGGTGATGTTGGACTTATTTTTCTCTTTGGTCACCTCTTTGCCGCCGGCCAACGTCACGTCGATGGTGTTTGCGGTCTCATCAATTTTCTTTGCGACTCCGTCGGCAGCCTCGTTCGCGCTTTCGATGGTGCGCTCGGTGAAGTTGGGCGTCTCACCCTTCTTGTACTTCTTCTTCGGGGGAGGGGGGGGCTTAACAGGTTTAAGCGCCTTGGCTTCGTACGGGGTCAACGGAACGGTGGAGCTTGTCTCGGGTGCGGTATTGCCGCCTTGATTCGGCCATGGGGGCACAGCCGCGTAAAGTGAGGCCGGAAACACGACAGAACAAAAAATAAGGGCTATAATGGAGGTCAAGATGAGGCGGTCCATTTCTAGAGCCAACAATACCCCGCTTCGAGACAAAGAGTGAGACCAATTTTACTGCCCTTATTTTTCATTTTCTCCATCGCCGCTCACGCCCACCAACCTGAGGATGGGAAAGTGTATGCCTCTTTCGGGCCATACGTTTATCAGACCCATCGTTACCACGAACAGTTCGAAGCCCCGTGGAGCGGCGGTTTCGCTTTGGTGGCCGAGGGCGATTTGAATAAATATGGCGGTGTTGAGCTCACTCTCATCTACATGAATCATCTATTTGGGATCGAGCGCGAGGACAAGAAGCTGATTGAGCGGCAGACTCGGATGTACATCGCCACCGGTTGGCGGCATTGGTTCAGTAAAGATTTTTCGCTTTCTCCGTCCTTTTTTTCCTCGTACGTCATGGGTGATACCAAAATTATTCGCAGCGAATTCCCGCAGGCGAATCCGCCAACGACCTCGGCCCGGGACGCGGTCGACTATGGGATCGGTTTATCGGCCCAATACGAAGTGTTTCATAAGGACAAGTTCGCCGTGGTGGTCGATGGCCGCTATTCATGGTCGGCCACCGCCAAACACGGGGAGGATATGAATGTTTACGGGTTTTTGGTGACCTTTAAGTACTTCATTCAAGGTAAGCAGGCCGACGATCCCGAACAACTCTAGGGCAAAGGCCTCGGACTTTGATTCTGTGCGGCGTGAGATGTCGGTAGACACGAGCGTCGTTTAACGGTCAAATAATGGGCATACACTAATGGGAGTTTTCGATGCAAAAAGGTACGGTTAAGTTCTTCAACAGCGCCAAGGGTTTTGGTTTTATTACGCCTGACGACGGCAATGATTTGTTTTTTCATATTTCCGAGGTCCAAGGCAATGAGCCGAAAGACGGCGACCGCGTGGAGTATGAAGTCGGCCAAGGCAAAAAAGGCCCCTGCGCCGTACAAGTACGCGTCGCCGGCAAGTAATCTGATTTAAAAATTTCAGGGAGAATGGAAGGGACCGAAAGGTCCCTTTTCTCTTTTTGGGGTGGGAGCGGGGGCTCGGCTAGCTAGTCTTCGAATCGATCAGCCAAGATTGCAGGACTCGCGGCTTGTCCACTTCCAAAAATTTAACTCGCAGGCGGGCACTTGATTTTATGACTTTACAATAAATTTTTAGCTCTTCTCCGTCCGCGCGCTTAACTGTCGCATTGAAACTGACCCCAAAAGCTTCGGGTATGGCTTCGGCGAGTTTCATGCCTCCGACGGAGATATCAACTAACTTCGTCTGAAACGACGGTCCGCCCTTTGTTTCAACGATAACCGAAAAATATTTAACAAAACGCCGCGATAGTCTTTGGTCGATCTCTTTTCCATTGGCCATCTCGGATAAGTTATTGATCATCGAAAATTCATTGATCTCGTCGGGCGGCAGTGGCGGTGAAACCCGACGCATCGCGGACTTAGGCTGTTTTATAAGATCGTGGCATTCCAAAAGTGGAATCCACTTGGTAAAGCCTTCCCGCCAGACCATCCAAAGATGGTGTTCCGAAGCGGGAAGCTCGCCCACGAAAAATCGGGCTTGCTCGAAGGTCAGGCCATCGATCTGTTTTTTTTCGACAGGTTTCGAGAGACTCCAGTAGACCTCTTCAACGTCCATAAGCCCCCATCTTCATCTTTGGATTCTGGGGCACCAAAGCTAAGTATTCAAGTCTAGCCGTTCGTAGTTCAAAGCTCAGCCGGCGCTTCGCGCAGGCGCCAGTAGTCCGCGCCGTAATCCCATAAAAGTTGTTCGCCTGCCTTTACATCGCGATGGGCTCTTAATACACGGTGCCAACGGTCAGCGAAGAACGCGTGTTCGCTGCGAACGTTCGGCGCTGTGAACGAGTGATTGATGAAGCGCGTGACGTTGCCCTCGTCTCTGCCGTCGATCAAGAAATCCTCGTAGTCGCCGTAAGCTTTCGTGCCGGCGAGGTAGCGGTTCTCATTGTCGCCGGGTTGGGGTCGGCGCAGCACGCCCGTGTATTCGCCGATGAATTCGTTTAAGCGGATGGGACGTGTGGCAACCAATCCATGGCCTAAAATCTCGTTGATGCGCACCACCTCGACCGCCGCCAGACGCGCTTCTTCCAATCCGATCAT
>JBEIHA010000016.1:0-19836 GCA_040381635.1 Pseudobdellovibrionaceae bacterium | reverse complement strand
GCCGTAGCCACCCACGTAAAATGATTTAGTGACGTCCGTGTAGGCGCTCTCCGGTTCACTATAGATATTTCCGGCAAAACCGTAGTCGGCAAAAAGGGCCCGTAGGCCTTCGGGCGTAAGTCCCTGAGCGTCGACTTCGTACCCCGTTTGGCGAGCCAAATCGGCGTCCACATAGGGAGCGCTGGGGTTCGCCAGCTGCTTTAGTTCCATGGTGATGTAGGTTTGTGGCCCCAAAACGGCCATATTGGCGGGCGGGTTGCTGACTGTCCCCGGGGAGGACTTAGCCCAAGTTAAAGTAGGGGCGGCGAGGGCCGCTCCTACGAAAGCAAGGCGCGCGAGTTTCGTCACGTTTAGCATTGGTATTTTCCCTTTTGCTTTGAGGAAATGCAAAAGCTTGGGCCAGTTTATCTTGAATTTAGAGGTATTTGGTCGGCCGATTCTCGGCACTGTCGAAATTTTGGCACTGACGTAAGTATTTCAGTCACCATTGTTGGTGGGCGGTGCGCGGGTTATAGCTCGCTTATGAAGACAGCTTTTCTTGTTTACGCCCTAACATTGGTTTTTGGTGGCGATGCCCTGCGGGCTGAGGCCAGTGGCCGGCAAGAGCGGCTGGCGCAACTTGTTTTGAAGTACGCCACCGAACAAAATCTATCGGGAAGCCTGACTGTGGTGGTCGATGGAAAGCGGTACTTTGGCCATGCGGGCTTAGCTAACCAAGATTCAGGGCGGGCGAACCAAGAAGACACCCTGTTTTCGATTGCTTCAAATTCAAAACAGTTTGTCGCCACCGCAATTTTGAAGCTGGAGGAAGAGGGTCGTCTAAAGACCAGCGACCCGATCAGCACGTATTTTCCTGAATTGGAGGCCAGTCAATTCCAATTCGATGGCAAACCCGTACTGATCGAACACTTGATGCAGAACACTTCAGGCCTTCAGTCACCCGAAAAAGATGCGGTTTATCGGCGCAAGGTTATGTTTGAGTTCATCCGTATCGAGGAAATTCTAAATGCCATTCGCGGACTGCCGTTAACGTTTGAACCAGGATTGAATTTTGAATACACGGACATTAACTTCATCCTCGCCGGCGAAATCATAGCCCGCGTTTCGGGCCTTTCCTATTCGGACTATTTGCAGCGGCATTTATTCACTTGGATCAATAGCAACAACATTCAAGTGGACAACAAAGCCAATGTCGAGCGAATCGCGCGCAGCTACGAGTGGCACGGCGGTGTCCGTCACGATTACATGCGCTACTACGAACGTCTTGATGGTCAAACCAACGACGCCTTTGCCGATGGGAATATCTTCGCCACTTCGAACGAGCTGGCACGCTGGACGCTAACGTTGATGGGCGGAGAAGTTTTGGGGGAAAATTACTTACGTAAGCTGTTCACGCCCTCGGCGATCTCGGTTAAACAAAAAAATCCCTATGCTTATGCGTGGAATGTCCGGACATGTGAAAACGGTGATCCCGTTTACTTTCACGATGGTGGATTCGCAGGCTACGCTTCGCGGATGCTGGTCTTTCCGAAGCAAAAAACATCCATAATTTGGCTGAGCAATCAGCCTTACATAAATGAAGGCTTTATGGCTGAAGTTCTGGAGACTTTTTCTTTAACCGTGAACTGGGACGGCTGCGAATCATCGCTATCGCGGTGAAATCCGTGCGTTGCGCACGGTCTCTTTCTGACCCCTCACTCGAATCGCCACCTGTTGGTGGCGATTCGTCCGAGGGGGCCGAGGAAGCCAGTTCTCCATCTTCAGAAATTCATCTGGCGCATTTTCTCTAAAACGCCTTTTTTCTCAAGGATATGATAGGTCGCCGGCGAAACGTAGATGCGGGGAATGAAGTTTCGGTATTGGCTTAGGATCTTCATTAAAGACTGCGAGACGTCGATCAGAAGCTTCAATTCATTGTGATGGGTCAGGACCTTGACCGAGTCACGCGAGGTCAGGGGATTGCCCTTTGATTTTTTCAAGGCTTCTAAATTCTTGGTGAACATAACGTCGCGCATGGGGATGTCGTCGATCATCCAGGCGTCGGGGGCAACGCTTTTCATTTCTTCTTTCAGCCAGGCTACGGCCTTAAGGCACTTGGCGACGAGCTCTTTGCGATGCTCTTCGTTTTGCACGACCGTCGGTTTGACCGGGGCGACGCGGATTTGTGCCGGGGGTGCCCTTCGCGCCAGCATTTCGCTGAGCTCGCCGATCATGGGATGCCGAGCACGGCCAGCCAGGTATTCGTGAAGCTTAGACATAAAGTAAGAATCATTGAAGGTGAAATATTCGTAAGGGTTTAAGGCCACCTTATCCATCAGCGTGTCGAAGGAGTGGGTGAGTTTGTTCTCTAGAAAGTATTCGCCGATCTTAGCGGCCAGCAAATCGAACTTATAGCCCGCGCCTTCGTGAATAATTTGCGAATACCAGAAATAGCGCGCCACCAGAAAAGAATCGACGACGTTGATTCCGTCCTCGCTGATACACAACATCCTCTGGCCTTTTTCATCCGTGTGCAGTCGCATCGAGCGGATCAAAAAATCCAAATCGAACAGACCGATCTTTATGCCCGTGTGATTGGCGTCGCGGATCAAATAGTCCATCCGGTCGGCGTCCACGTCGGCGTGCATCAGCTGATTGGCTAAAAGGTTGTCGCTCTTACCCGCGATGATCTGCGACAAGTAAACGGGATCGATGCCCTCGTCTTTCAAAATGCGCGTGATGCCGCCGTCGAAATCGGTATTCAAAATAATATGCGAGCCCAAAACTTCGTGATTGGCGACGTACTTGGGTTTTCCCTCTTGCGATTGATTGCGCCAGTGATTGATGTAGGCCAATTCCACCGAATGGGAGAAAGGAAACGTCCCGATGTCGTGCATCATCGCCGCTAAACGCATGGTGCGGTGGAAGGTCGTGCGCTCGTCGAGCGCCTTTGGGTCGAAGAGCTTTTCTTCCGTGGTGGCCACGCCCAAACTTTTTAGAATGCGATCCATAACGTGAGAAACGCCTAACGCGTGGGCATGGCGGGTGTGCGTTGCGCCGGGAAAAATATAAAAACTGAAGCCCAATTGGCGGATCCAGCGCAGGCGTTGGTAGTACAGGGTTTCCAGGATTCGGGTCTCGACTCGATTGAGCGTGATGTAACCGTGGATATTGTCGAATATGACTTTCTTCATCTTTACGTAGTATCGCGCCGAATACGGTGCGCAATGAACATAAATTCCGAGGCCTAGACTTAGTGTCTAAGATAAACGTCTAATTCGGTAGTCTGGCCAGCTATCTAATTTCGGCTTGAGGACATAGGATGAGGCTCCGGAAACATCCAAATCATTTAAGGAGTAGAAATGTTACTGACCGCAGTGGTTGTCGTCTCTGTATCCGCGCTTCTCGCGGCCAAGATTTTGAAAGAGCGCCAGCAGCAGCTGGTGCCCGCCAAAGCTATTAAAAAATAGAACCGTGAAATACTTAATTCTAATCCTCGCGATCTCATCCACCGCAAACGCTCGCTGGCTAAGCTTAAAGGAGTCAGGAAGCGTCGTCGAAAAATTTAACGTCGAATACGAAGTCTTCAAAAACGGGGCTTGGAATCAAACCGTCGAATACGTGACCCGCGTTCAGAGTGAAGACGCGAAGGCGAACACCAGTCTTTTTCCCATCGAATACAATGCCTTCACCGACACCGTCGAAGTGCTCGAAGCCTTCACGCAGAATGGGAAAGAGAAAATTACAGTGGATCCCTCGGCGATCGAAGATCGCGACAAGGGCGAATCGAAAGATTACGACGTACAAAAGGTTCGTTCGGTCGTGTTTCCGCAGGTTCAGATCGGAAGCAAGCTTCATATTAAATACCGCATAAAGACCACCAAGCCCTTGATTGAAGACCGCTGGTCGATGCAGTTCTCCCTTGGGCCCGGTTACTACGCGATCGAGAAACTATCTTTGAAAGTAAAATCTGAAGTTCCGATTTTTTATGTGGCACAAGATCGTCGGGATTTGGTTGCAATCAAGCAGCCGACCAACAAGACGCTTGAGTTGAAGAACATTAAATTAATCCCGGGTTGGGTGCACGCCGAAAAGGATCCCGTTTTTCATCCCGGCGGAAACACCGAGATCTTTCTATCGACGCACAAAGATTGGCCTGAGTTCTTCACCGGCTTGGGCGCCGAATACGAAAAAATATTAAACGTCGCCTTGCCTAAGGACATGCTCGAATGGACCAAGCAAGCGGCCAAGAAAAAAACCAATCCTGAAAAAATCAATTTCCTAATGGAGAAACTGAGCAAAGACTTCCGCTACTTCGGTGATTGGCGCCGCCACAACGGCGGCTTTGTGCCACGCCCTTTGCTTGAGATTTCTAAATCCCGCTATGGTGACTGCAAAGATTTGTCGGCACTTCTTACGGCGATGTTGCGTGCACTTAAAATGGAAGCGCAGGTGGCGCTCGTCCGCCGGGGTGGGAATCCTTGGGGGATTGAGCCCGACTACAAACTGCCGGGGATGAATTACTTCAATCACGCGGTCGTGCACGTGCAAGACGGCACCAAAGAATACTGGCTCGATCCGACCAATCCGGTGATGTCGCTGAAAGCTTATCCCGACATCTCGGGCCGACCCTCGTGGTTGTTGAGCGGGCAAGGTCGATTCGTGCGCCTTCCCGAAGCAAGACCTGAGGAATTCGAGCACAATCACGAATACGAGTACCACTTCAAGGACATCGACACGGTGAAGGTACGAGTGAAGGCCGATCTTAAAGATCTGGCTCCGTTTGATTTATCGAATGACCTGATGCTTTCGCCGCGCACCGCAGTTTTGAGCGACACGCTCGAATATTTTTCTGAAGGCCAAGAGATCAAGTCCCATAGCTTTATTGTGGAGCCTAAGACCGATCGCTTACTCAAAGATATGCGCGTGGATCTTGAGTACGAAGCGGGGCGTGTCACATTTTCGGCAGGCCAAGCCAGCTTCTGGGTGATCCCCGATGGCTTTTTACAGGGGGCCTTCTACGAAACCGAAGACCGCGAGAGCGATCTGCAGCTCAGTGATCAGCCCTATCTGTTTAAGGGCCTGCGTCGCTTGAAGGACACCAAGCTGGTGCAAGAAGCACCCGCCCGCTGCACGATCGATAGCGATTGGATGGCGATGGATCGGCAGGTGATGTCAGAAGGCCGGGACGTATTGATTCGGCAGAGCGTTTCGCTAAAGAAACCCTTTATCACGCGGGCCGAGTTTAAGTCGCCGGCGTTTAAGAAACTTCAAGAAGACACGAAACGTTGTTTCTACCGTTCGGGGATCTTGATTGAACCCTTCAAATAAGGGTAGGCTTGGGCCATGAATAACATGGATATTGTCGCTATTGGCGCCAAGCTCGGGCTTTACTTCGTACCTTTTCTCTTCGCACTTTGCTTTCACGAGTACGCGCACGGGGTTGTCGCTCACTGGTTGGGTGATGATACGGCGAAGCATGCGGGACGCTTGTCGATGAATCCACTTTCGCATTCGGATGTGTTGGGCACTTGGATTTTGCCGATCTCGGCGATCCTTTTTGGCTTGCCCTTCTTTGGCTGGGGAAAACCCGTGCCGGTGAACGAGCGAAACCTTCCCCGCAAATGGGGAATGTTCTACGTCGCCTTCGCGGGGCCGCTTTCGAATATTTTTTTGGCTTTGGTGGGCACGGTCATGCTCGCGTTTGCGATGGTTTATGCTTCGCGTACCGGCGGGGGCGAGATTTACATCACCTTTCTCACCGTATTCTTACAGATCAATATGTTTCTGGCGATCTTTAACATGATCCCGATTCATCCGCTGGATGGCGGCAAGGTCGTAGCTCCCTTCCTTCCTTACGAGTGGAATCGCTGGCTCGAGGAAAATGAGGGAATTTTAGGCATCGCCCTTATCATGTTCATTTTTACGGCAGGTCGCGTGCTTGCGGTGCCTGTTGGAATCGCAGTTTCGCACCTGTATAGTCTCTCTCAATCCTTGGCTTCCGCAATAGGTTAAAAAAGCCTTGAATTTAAAATTCTGTCGCGGTGGAATCGAACTAGTCTAACGCATGGAGTCCCGGGTTTGAGCATACATGTTCAATTAGATCGATTTGAAGGACCTTTAGGTCTGTTGCTCCACCTGATTCGTGAGCAAGAGATGGATATCTTTAATATCAACATCCATCACATCACGCGCCAGTATCTGGAATACATCAAAACCATGCGCCGTCTGGATCTGGAAGTGGCGGGCGAATTTGTGGCGATGGCCGCGACTTTATTGCACATTAAATCCAAAATGCTTCTGCCCCAGTACAACGAAGAAGGCGAAGAGGTTTCAGAAGATCCGCGCAAAGAACTTGTGCAGAAATTGCTTGAATACAAAAAGTTTCGCGAGCTTTCTGCGGATCTTTATAAGCGAGCGCTTTTGGGGCGCGATGTTTTTCCGCGCAACCCCGTCGACGATATTGAGGCTGCTGAAGAAGGCGAATTGGTTTTAGAAGAAAATCCGTTGTTCTCTTTGATCGCGTCGTATCGCATGGCCTTAAAAAACATGAAAAAGACCGTTCACCGCGTGGCCAGTGAGTTACAGTCCATCGCTTCGCGAATTTTAGAGATCAAGGATCGCTTGATGGTGGGAAATCGCGTGGTGTTTCGTGATTTAATCACCGCGCAAGAGGGCCGCGCCGGGCAAGTCTTGGTGACGTTCTTGTCTTTGCTGGAATTAGCGAAGATGGGCTTTATCTCGGTCTTTCAGAACGAGCCTTTTTCAGACATTCACGTCGAAACTAAAAAAGTGATCGACCGCGATATCGTTTCGCAAGTAGAGAGCTACGATTCGGTGAACGCGGAATCCACGGCCGATTCCATCATGGCTAATGCACAACTTTCGTTGACCGAACCCGAAGCGAACTTCGAAGGCGAAGAAGCGCCGGTGGTGGTGGCTTCACCGGCGGATGCGGCTTCGGATGACGAAATCGCCGCCGAGGAAGCTTTGCTAGAAGGTGCCGAAGGCCAACAGAAGTCTTTATTGCCCGAAGAGATCGCTTCGGACGATGACATCGAAATGGAACTGGCACGCATGGCGGCCGAGGATCGGGGCGAGGTGTATGTCCCACCGGTGGTTGCTGAGACCGTGGCCTTTGAGCAGTTTGAATCGGCGGATGAATCCTCACACGAAACCCCGAAACTTGAGCCTCAAGTGAATTCGGCGTTGAGTGCGGCCCTATCTGCTTTTGATGCCTTCAATGAAATTAAGGATCCTGAGGTGGACTTATGAGCAAAAAGAAATCGAACAAAAAATCCATTGCAAAGAAGACCTCTCGAAAATGGCCGAAGATGCTGGCCGACGACTCGGTCGTTGAAGAAAATCCTATCGAAGAAGTGACCCCGGAAACTGAGACCGAATCACCTGAGCCTGAATCAGAATCCAACGAACTCAACTTAGAGTTCGCCGAAGACGAGGGTGATGAATCGCTAGAATTCACCAGCGACGACGATTCGGGAATTGAAGCCGAGGAATCGGAAACCGATATCGAAGTTGAAATCTCGGGCGACAGCGAAGAGGACACTTTGAGTGCTGCGAGCCTCGATGACGAAGACGCGGATTCGGATGAGGGCGACGAGCAAGAAATCCCTTCGGATGATCTAGGCTTAGAAGATAGCGAGCTTGGATCTTTCGAAGCCGCTCAAATCGAGGACGTCGAGACCATTCCCCCTGAGCAACTGCGCTCGATCATCGAGAGCATTTTGTTTACGACCGATAAACCGATATCGATCGCGCTGATCAAGCAGGCCTTCAAGGGCACGCAGATCAAATCGAAAGATATTCGCGAAGCGCTCCTTGCTTTAAGCGAAGAGTACAATCAATCGGCGCGCGGATTCACGTTAGATGAAATCGCCGGTGGCTTTCAGTTGCGCACCAAGGCCGACAATTTGAAGTACCTGCGCCAAGGGGTGAAGGCGCGTCCGTTCCGTTTGAGCGGCCCGGCCTTGGAAGTTCTGTCCATCGTCGCTTACAAACAGCCGACGACGAAGCATCAAATTGATGAAATCCGCGGCGTCGAAAGCGGGCACCTGCTGCGCGCGTTGATGGAAAAACACCTGCTGACGTTTGGTGAGCGTAGCGATCTTCCGGGCAAGCCCATGTTCTACGAAACGACCCGCAAGTTCTTAGAAATCTTCGGCCTGCGCAATTTGCAAGAGTTGCCTTCGCTTCACGAAATCGATCAGCTGATCCCGGAAGGCATCGGCGGCGATGAAGAAAAGAAGAAAGAAACTTTAAGTGATCTGACCGGCGAGCTTTCCGAGCAAGTCGGTTCGAGCTATTCGGTCGGCGAAGAAGAATTGCTCAAAATTACCGACGAGCTTTCGACAATCACCACTTCATCTGAATTCTTTGAGCAAGAGAAAGAACGTCAGCGCCAAAAACGCGACGCCGATCGCGCACAAGATATACGCGAAAAGCAGATCGTCGGCGAAGCCGTCGAAGCCAAAGATGTCCGCTGGCTGGAACGTTTTGATGCCGCCCAAGCGGCGGCCGCGCAAAGTTCCGATGAGGTTGAGTTCGTGACCGAAGGAATCATTGACGAGGCTTCAGCCGAAATATCCGAAGAGCATCTAGATGAAATGCTGGCTGATGATGAAGACGAAGCCGTGGTGTCGAGCGATGAGCCCCCGGCCGAGGTTGATTCTGAAGCAGAGCCAGAAGCTCAAGCCTGATAAGCTTACGCCACCAAATCCGTCCGGACTCTGTTTAAACAGAGTTGCTCTGCCCGGGCAGAGCCGCTTCCGCGCGCACAGTTTCCGCAACGATCGCTTCCGCGATGCGAATGCCATCGCAGGCCGCACTTGTGATTCCGCCGGCGTAGCCTGCGCCTTCGCCTGCGGGGTAAAGCCCCCGGTGAGAAACCGATTGCATGGTTTCTGGAACTCTTGTGATGCGCAGTGGACAAGACGTGCGGGACTCGACCCCGTGAAGTAAGGCTTCGTCGGAAATAAAACCCTTCATCTCGCGATCGAATTTTTTTAAGCCGTCGTAAAAAAGCTTTCGAAAGTGATCGTCAAAAAGCAGATCTAAGCGCGCGGGGACCACGCCCGAAGGTGAAGAGGTGGCGCCCACCGGGCCCGATCTGCGCTCTAAAAAATCCACCAAACGCTGTGCCGGCAATTGTTTGGTGCCGCCGGCGGATTTGACCTGTTCTAAAGCCTGAGCTTCCAACTCTTGTCGGTATTTGATGCCGCCAAACAAATCGTCGCCGAATTTTTCTTTGTGATTTACGGTGACTACAATCGCCGCGTTGGCGAATTTTGAGCCGCGGTTGAAATTGCTCATTCCATTGGAGACGACGCCGCCCTCGGCAGTTGCGCAAGACAATACATATCCGCCGGGGCACATACAGAAACTCCATACTCCGGCGTCTTCTTTTTTGTTATGATAGGCGAGCTTGTAATTGGCCGCGCCCAGTTTCGGATGCTTGGCCGCCGACCGATATTGAATCTGGTTAATGTACTCTTGTGGATGTTCAATTCTAAGACCAAGGGCAAAAGACTTGCCTTCCATATGAACGCCAATGTCGTGCAGATGTTTGAACATGTCTTCGGCCGAATGCCCGCAAGCCAAAATCAAACGCTCGCAGGGGATCAATTCGCCACTTTCCAACTTCACTGCGGCGATCGACTTTAAGCCCGAAGCATCGCCTTGAGCATGTGTTAGAATTTCCGCGACCTTAGCGCCAAAGCGCATGTCCACGCCCAACGATTTCATATATTCGCGCATTTTCGGGATCACGCGCCGGATGCGGTCGGATCCGACGTGCGGATTGCTTTGAAATTCGATTTCGGCGGGTGCTCCGAACTGAACGAGGCGCTGCATGACGTAGGGAATATGCTCGCTCTTGATCCGGGTGATCAACTTGCCGTCCGAAAAGAGCCCCGCGCCGCCTTCGCCGAATCCGACATTCGACCAGGGATTGAGTTCGCCGTAGCGCCAGAAACGGCCGATCGCCATGACCCTTTTCGCGGTGTCGCCGCCTTGTTCAAGTAAAATGGACGGAATCCCACGTTCACTCAAACGCAAAGCCGCGAACAGTCCTGCGGGGCCGGCACCCACGATCACCACCGGTCGACCGTCAAAGCGAATTCGGTCCACGGTGATCGGCGCGCGGACGGCTTTTTCGCCATTCTCGAACACTTCCACCGAATAGACGAAATGCGGATCATGCCTGGTCCGCGCATCCACACTTTGGCGATTGATCCGGTAATCGGAATAGCCGGGGGCCAACCACGCCAGGTGGTCCTCGAGCGACTCGTCGAGGCCAAGTTTTACATTGCGCAGGGTGCGACTCATGGACTCTGTTGTACCGGCGCTTTAATGTGGCCGCAATGAATCAGTTGAAGACCTTCTTTATGGCGTGGCTTTTTCCCTGGGTTCCGAAACGTTTACTTAGTCGGGCGACGGGCTTGCTCATGCGCTTTCCGCTTCCTGGGCCGCTCCGATACCCCTTGATTCGGGCCTTCGCCGGCTTCTTTAAAATCAACATCGCCGAGGCCGAACACAACCTGGCTGACTATTCCTCGTTCGATGCCTTCTTCACGCGCAAGCTGAAGAATGGTCTGCGCCCCATCGAAGACACCTACGTCCATCCCGTCGATGGCAAGCTCACTCAATTCGGCGCGATCGAAAAAGGTCAGTTGGTACAGGCTAAGGGTTGGGATTATCCCCTGGCCGAGTTTTTAGGGGATGAAAAATTGGCCTCTTTTTATGAAGGTGGGCAGTACTCCACGTATTATCTTTGCCCTGCCGACTATCACCGCGTGCACGCGCCCGCAGAAGGCCGACTGGTCAGTGCCAGGCATATTCCCGGTATGCTCTGGCCTGTGAATGACTGGAGTGTGACCAATATCAAACGCCTTTTTTGTTTGAACGAGCGCGTGGTTCTGAACTTCGAAAGCGAGGAGGGGCGTTGGTCGCTGGTGCTGGTGGGTGCAACCAACGTCGGCCACATGACCATCACCCTTGACCCCAGCCTCATCACCAATCGTTGGATGTGGCACGCGCCCACCGACCGGCAATACAGTCCGGCGATTCATGTGCGGGCAGGGGATGAATTAGGGATGTTTCATTTGGGATCTACCGTGATCTGCGCCTTTGAACAGCGCTTTTCCAGAAAGCTGACCCGGGGCTTTGTCGACGTAAAAATGGGTGAGAGCGCGCACTAATCCTGGCCCTGACTCCGGTCATTCTCAATGCACTTTCATTCCCTATTCACTGCACACTCACCAAGGCAAAGACTTGGACGAAGGCCTAAAGCGGCGCTAATTTGCTTTCCTATCGACTGCTGAAGGAGTGCCATGAAAGCCTTACACCTGCTGACCGCTCTGTTTTTCGCTGGCGCCACTCACGCCGCCCCCCTCAAAATTTTCACCGACCGCCCCAAAGACCGCATGGATCAGGCCTTGTCGGGTTTTACCGCTAAGACCGGTATCGCCGTTGAAGTTACGGTAGCCCCCTACGCGGAACTGAAAGCCAAAATCCAAGGCGGCGAAAAAGCGGATGTTCTACTCCTTAAGGACTTAATCTTTATCACCGACGCGGCTCAAAGCGGACTCTTCACTCCGATGAGCGAAGCCAATCGCAAAGTCGACGTGTATCCCAGCATGCGCGACCCCCAAGGCCTTTGGACGGCACTGGCGTACCGCATTCGCACGGTTGCTATAGATCCGTCGGTGGTAACGAACGACTTGGTAAAAACCTATGAAAGCCTTTCGAGTCCGAAGTTTAGCGGTCAGTTGTGCATGCGTAACTCGAAAGAATACATGGCGACTTTGGTCGCGTGGCTGATCAGCCGCTACGGTGAAGCAAAAGCTCAAGCGATGGTTGAGGGTTGGAAGGCGAACCTAGGAGTAGGCTTCACGGCGGGTGATACGGCTTCTTTCCAAGCGGTGGAAAACGGAACCTGCGTGGCCACCATCGGCAATCACTACTATCTGGCCCGCTTGAAGACGGCCGATGCACGCTTTCCTGTGGAGCTGGTCTTCGCCGATCAGAACGACGGCGGAATTCACACCAGCGGTTTTGGTGGGGGATTGGTGAAGGGCACAGAGCAGGCGGCCAACGCCAACGCCTTCTTCGAGCACATGTTAACCAGTGCTGGACAGAAAGCTTTGACCGCAGCTCCCAGCTTCGAGTTTCCCGCGGTAAAGAGTGTGACTCCCGAAGCCGTGGTGCAAAGTTTTGGTTCATTCAAAATTTCTGACATTCACTGGACCGAAGTCGGCGCGCAAATCGAAAAGGCCAATACCATTTTAGAAAGAGCAGAATGGGCGAAGTAATCTCTCGCTCCACCGTTTCTTGGACGGTCATGGCCTCGGCCTGTTTGCACGCCGGGGTCGCTTTGCTTTTGCTCGCTCGGATACAGGCAAACGAGGCCGTGGTCCCGATCGGAATCGAGATGATCTACATGGGTGAGGCGAAGCGCGCAACCGCTGGAGCACCGACATCGACCGAGAAATTCGCTCGAGAGTTCGCGAAGGTCAAGCCCGCTAAGGTGACCGCCGCCGAAACCGTCCTGCCCTCGACGAATGCCGCGACAAACTCAGCGGCGACTCAGTCCGCAGGTCTCAACGGTCCCGCGGGCCATCGTGACGGCGCGATCGTCAGCGCCATCGAACGCTATAAATTTGAACTCCGATTGTTTTTGGAAAGTCGGAAGATCTACCCCGAAACTGCAAAACGTTTGCGCCAAACCGGTCGTGTGATCGTGCAATTTAAAGTCAGCACCGATGGTCGCCTAATCGAAATTAGTTTAGAGCAGGGCTCCTCATCCGAGATCCTAAATCGAGCGGCGATGGACTTAGTGACCAGCGCGTCTCGATTCAAACCTTTACCCTCGGATGCCGATTTGACCGAACTTCAACTTTCCTTGCCCATTGAGTATATCTTATGAAAAATCTATTTAAGGTTCTGGCCTTGGTTTTGGTTCTGGTCGCTTGCAGTGACTTCTTTCCGGAGAAAGTGGTCGAGCGCAACGGGCCGCCGGTCAATCCCTCGGGCGGTTTGCCGGAAAAAGTCGTGCTCGACGAAAAAGCCTGCGCTTACGGTGAACTCGCAGACAAGGATTCAAGACGGCAATTCTTATGGAATCTGGCGACCAAATCCGTTTGCCCCAAAGTTCGTGACTTTCGCTACAACCTGACTTTGCTTAGACTCTCGGCTCAACAATTGTGTTTGGGTCAGCCAACCCTTCGCGATGAGCGGGCGCTGGATCTGAATTGGTATGGCACGATGGCGGCCTATCAATATCTGGTGGCCAATCCGATGGAGCCCCTGCGTATGAAGGGCGCCAATGGCACCGGCCTCGATATGGAAATCTATTCCTGGCCCGCCAACAACAAGCACGCGCTGAATATCGAACTGATCAAAGCCTCGCGGGACGGCGACGCTTACGTCATGAATTTAGCGCCCTCGCGCAAAGGCCTGACCGCGGTTGAAAAACTGGTCTTCAATAAGGAAATTATTTTGCCTCCAGGTTTGAACGGCCGTCTGCGCCCCGAAGAAGAAGCCTTCAATGCTCTGCCCAAGGATCAACGTCAGCGCGCTCGTTGCGTGGTCTTGAATCGCATGATCGAAGACATCGGCCGATATACCGAGACCCTGTACGCGGAATGGGATGCCTCGCAAAAACAATACCCACGTCGGATGCTGCAAAAGTTGGTGGGTGGTTCTGCACCCATGGTTTTAAATGAAGTGAGTGACGGACTTTTTTACTTGGAGAAAGTGAAGGACTTCAAACTAGGTTTGCCGCTGGGCTTGAATGCCCGTTGCTTAAAAGACCGCTGCCCCGAAGAGATCGAACTGGCGTTGAGCGGCGCCGGCGTGGAAGCCTTGCGCGCGAACTTCGAAGCTCTGCGCGACGGGATGATCGGCACCCAGGGTCCAGGCTTTCTGAATTTGGTACGTGAAGTGGGCCGCGCCGATGTCGCCAACAATATGGAAAGCATAATCCAGGGCATGGAGCTCGCGCTGAAAGACGTCGAGCTTGCGGGCGACTTGAAGGCGCAGGTGATGTCCGCAGATAAAGCTCAATGCAATGACGTGAGCAGTCCCGTTCCGCTGTGTCGACTGTTTTGGCATTACAAAAACTTTAGCGTGATCTATCGTTCGGACTTTGCGACGGCCTTAAACTTAAATCCCCCGCGCAGCGAGACGGACAACGATTGATGTTTAAGCCGGTGAATTCCGCAAGCCTAAGTGCTTACCGAATTCTGTTCGGACTTTTGAATTTCGTCGGTCTGGTGCGCTTCTGGTATTTGGGCTGGATAGAACGCTCGTTCACTGAACCTCAGTTTCTGTTCAAGTATTGGGGCTTTGAGTGGGTCACGCTTTGGCCGGGCCAGGGTATTTATCTCCACTTTGCCCTGTTGATTGGCGTGTCCGTGTTTTTGACTTTTGGGCTTTTCACTCGGGTGATGTCCGTGTTGCTCTTCTTAGGCTTCACTTACATCGAGTTACTGGATGTCAGTAATTATTTGAATCACTACTACCTGGTCTCGCTTCTTTGTTTCATCAATATCTTTTTGCCCCTGAACGCACGCTGGTCTTTGGACAATGTTTTGGGTTTAAGTGCGCGTCGCGAATTTGTTCCGGCGTGGACGATCCATTGGCTGCGCGGGCAGGTGGCGACGGTTTATTTCTTTGCGGGGCTAGCTAAGTTCGGGACCGATTGGTTGCTTCACGCTCAGCCTTTAAATATTTGGCTGACTTCGCAAACGGGATTGCCTTTGATTGGTCCGTGGCTTGGTTACCAGTGGATGCACTATCTGATGAGCTGGGGCGGATTTCTTTTTGATCTGTCGATCGCCTTCTGGATGATGAATCGCTTCACAAGGCCCTATGCTTACATTGCGATCTTAGGTTTTCACGCCATGACCTATTTGCTCTTTCCGATCGGCATGTTCCCGGCGATTATGGTTGTTTCGGCGCTGGTCTTCTTTTCGCCGGAATGGCCCTGCCGGATGGCGGCCTATTTTCGGCGCGCGCCGATTTTACTTCCGTCGGTGCCTAGCGTTTTGGTCATGCCGGGCCGTGTTCGCTGGGTAACGGGCGGCTTAGCGCTTTACTTTCTTATTCAATGGACGCTGCCCTTTCGGCACTTGGCTTACCCGGGCGATGTTTTATGGAATGAAGAAGGTATGCGCTTTTCATGGAAGGTCATGATTCGCGAAAAAAACACGGACATTGGCTTTCGCGTTCGTGACCGGGCCACCGGTCGGGAATGGCAGGTCTCGCCTTCGCAGTATTTGGTGAAGCATCAAGAATCCGAAATGTCGGGGACACCGGATATGATTTTGCAATTTGCGCACTTCCTAAAGCGAAAATTTAGCGAGCAAGGGATGGAAGTCGCCGTCTTCGCTGACACCATGACCAGCTTCAATGGCCGAGAAGCGCGGCCGCTTGTGGATCCGACGGTGGACCTAACTTTGACGATCGACACTCTGGCCCCGAAAAAATGGATCTTGCCCGCGCCCCAAGTCGAGCCGCGCCCGCTGATGCGTTTCGTGACAGAGAAAAGGCCCTAACCCATGTTCCTGTTTTTTTTATTTGTACTGAATGTTCATGCTCAAGACGACTCTTCCAGGCTCGCACCGATTCGAGTGATTGGTGGGGAAGCGCAAGAATTGAATAAGCCGAACTCTTCGCATTACATCTCAGAAGAAAAACTAAAGAAGCAGCAAGACACCGACGTCAATCGCATCATCAAACAAGTGCCGGGCGTTTACGTGCGCGAAGAAGACGGCTATGGTCTTAGACCGAACATTTCCTTGCGCGGCACAAATCCCGATCGCAGCAAAAAAGTGAATTTCATGGAAGACGGGGTTTTGAGCGGTCCAGCACCTTACTCCGCCCCGGCTGCCTACTATACGCCTTCGATGACCCACACCGAAGGCATCGAAGTTTTCAAAGGTGTCAGCACGGTGATCTATGGGCCGACCAATGTGGGCGGGACGATCAACTTTTTGACGCCTGAAATTCGTGACGGTGGATTTTTAGATGGAGCACTTGGATCCTTTGATTACCGAAAGATCGTTGCCAGAGTCGGCCACAATGGTGTGGTTCAATCCCTGATGTTTCAAGGGTCCTATCACGAAACCACCGGTTTCAAAGAATTGCCTGGCGGTGGAGACACGGGCTTTCAGCAAAGTGATTTTTTGCTGAAGTCACGCACGCGTTTAAAAGGCGGCGAGCGGCCGCAATTTCTAGAATTTAAAGTCGGACAGGCTTTCGAAGATTCAAACGAGACTTATTTAGGCCTAAGCCAGCGAGATCTCCAAATCGATCCCTACCAGCGTTACGCGGCAAGCGCCCTCGACGAAATGAAGTGGCATCATCAAAGCTACCAGGGAACCTTTACGGCCGCCTTGTCTGGCTCCTCTTCTGTGTCGGTCACCGCGTATCATAATTCTTTTCAGAGATTATGGTATAGGCTGGAGAGATTCACGAATGGGAGTTCGCTGCGCGATGTGCTCGATAATCCCACGCAATATAGCGATCAGTACGAGGTTTTGCGTGGCGAAGGTGATTCCAGCGCTATAGGTGGCGGCGCGGGCAATTTGGAGATCGCGCGCAATAAACGCAATTATTTCTCTAGAGGATTGCAAGTCCAGCACCTGCTTAGCCTTTCGAATCACGAGATTCAATGGGGCCTGCGTGTTCACCAGGATCAGATTCGTCGCAATCACAATTTGGATAGGTACGCCATGACTTCGGGTCGACTGATTCGCACCGCCGATCCCGCGTTCGCCAGTGAACGTGATCGCGACACCAGTCTGTCCCAAAGTGTTTTCGCGAAGGACGAGATGACCTTCGGCCCCTGGCGCTTGACCGCGGCCGCGCGCTTCGAGCGGGTGGAAACCGAAGCGCGCGAGTTTTTGAAAAATAACGTGTGGTCTGCGAAGAAAGTTGAAAATTCAGATCAGTTTTTTGTACCAGGTCTCGGCGCGCTGTATTCTTTAACGCCCGAAGCCTCGATCTTTACGGGCTTGAACAAGGGTTACGCGCCCTCGGGACCCGGCCAGGCCGACGGCGTGTCGGCAGAAGAAAGCACGAATTTTGAATTGGGCTTTCGTTATTTGAAGCAGTTTTTTTTCGAAGCGATCGGCTTTTTTAACGACTACCAAAACATCAAAGGCATTTGTTCGGCTTCGGCGGGCTGTTCTTCGGCCGCGGAAAACGAGGAATTCGACGGCGGTCGCGCCAAAATATTTGGTGCTGAGTCACGCGTGCGCTTCGACGCATTCTACGGCTCATTTAAATTTCCCTTCGAATTGAATTACACTTACACCAGCGCGAAGTTTGATTCGTCGTTTACCTCCGGCTC
The DNA here is from genome assembly GCA_040381635.1 of Pseudobdellovibrionaceae bacterium. Classification (GTDB taxonomy): domain Bacteria; phylum Bdellovibrionota; class Bdellovibrionia; order Bdellovibrionales; family UBA1609; genus JALHOQ01. The sequence goes on along the minus strand of JBEIHA010000016.1, from coordinate 2,483 downwards.
GCCCGAATGGGGTTTAGGCCTAATTCAAAAAGGGGCTCCGTTGCCCTACGTACCCGAACACCAGTACATGTTCGCGTCAGGTGTGGCTCGGGGTAAGATCAGTTTGGATCTGCGGTTCAACTGGACGGGACGCCAGTATGATCAATCGGCCGAGGCTAAGCGCCGCACGGTCGATGGCTACGGAGTTGTGGATTTGAACGTCAAATACGCAACAACCAAGGATTCCTTCGCCTACCTGAAGGTGGACAATCTGTTGGACAATGAATACGCCGTTTCGTACCGACCGTACGGGGCTAGACCCGGTAAGGATCGAACTTTTTTGATTGGGTATCGTCAGGGATTTTAAGGTTTGGTCACACGCGGTAGGAAGTTTGTAATTTAGGGCCTAGAAGTGACTCTAACTAGCGAAAGGGAGGCTTTTTGAAAAAGTTGTTTCTCAGAATCATTTTTTTATCGACCATGATTTTTATGACGTCAGCGGCATTGGGGGATAAAGCCATGCCAAGCAAAGAAGAACTCAAGAAGAAGCTCACGCCCATTCAATATCAGGTGACGCAGGAAGACGGCACCGAACCGCCGTTCAAGAATACATACTGGGATCATAAGGAAGAAGGAATCTACGTCGACATCGTTTCCGGCGAACCACTGTTTAGTTCGAAGGACAAATACGACTCGGGAACCGGATGGCCCAGTTTCACAAAACCTATCGTGAAAGAAAACGTGATCGAAAAATCCGATCGCTCCTGGTTTCGCGAACGAACCGAAGTGCGCAGTAAAAAAGGCAACTCCCACCTCGGACACGTTTTTCCCGATGGGCCCGCACCGACAGGTCTAAGATACTGCATGAATTCTGCGTCCTTGCGTTTTATTCCCAAGGCCAAGCTTGAAGCCGAGGGCTACGGGCAGTTTGTGAAGGAGTTCGCTAAGCCAACGCCTTAGTTGGCCTTAGCGAATTGATGGACGAGGTCATGATGAAGCGAACAGAGCGTAGTTAAGTTGTCCGCGTCATTCGAACCTCCGTGCTCGATCGGACGAATGTGATGGATTTCGATCCAGCGCGATCGGCCGCAAGCTTTCCCGGTTTCATCCTTATGCGTGCATCGACCCTGATCGCGATTAAACACCAGATGTCTTTCAGCCGCCGTTAAGGGAACTCTGCCCGGGCGGGGTTTGGTATTTTTTTGCGGTTTTGGTTTTCGCGATTTCGCGCGGTTGGCTTTCTGGACCGGATCCCGGTGAAATAGATAATTGTCGAGCGCCGCCTCCAGCGCTTGGGCGCGGGTTCCAGATTTCGAATTTCTTTGCGCTTCCAAATCAAGTACACGATTCAGCTTGGTCAGAAACCCAGCCTCAACGGGCAGAACTAATTCTGAAGTTTCCCCCGAAATCGGTTTCAACTTTTCGTGCCGAGCCTTTTCGGGGAAGCGTCGAGCGATTTCTCTTTCAATTTCACGTTTAGAGTGCGAGTCGGCGAATTCGATCCACTCAGTGGCGTTTCCTGAATTGATGACCGACACGATCCGACTCGCCTTAGAAATTGCAATTTTTTTGAGTTCCGGGATTTCACGAGATTTTCGCATGATCGTGATCAGCGAATAAGCCACGCTTTCGCTTAAAGACAAAAGTTCCGTCGCGTACTGAAATAGGCTCGAGCAACTGAGCTTTTTGAATAGCTGACTTTCTTCCACCTGATCCAGCATTTCAATTAAATCAAATTCGCTTTTAAGATAGTCAGCCGCGATTCGCTTGGCTCGGTCATGGATCGTCTTTTGTCGTGAAGTGAGATTAACCATTTTGTCCTCCTAAACTTTAGTTGTCATAGCACGGGTTTTTCTGACCGAGATTTTGAGCTCGCGCCACCGCCAAATAGTTAAGCTGATAAAGCCGCTAATGGGCTTCAGGCCAGTTTCAATTTCGATTTTTGAATTTTTCGTTCAAGAGGAAGCAAAGAATTTAGCTCGCGCTAATTTAGGCGGTCCAAAATTCAGTCAAATGTTTTTCCTAATAATTTTTCAAGCTGTCGCTTGGCACCATTCATGTCGAACGGCCTGCGTTCCGAACTGTACGTGGACTAAATTGGCTTGCGTCCAATTGGCCTAAGGTCGGCGCTAAAATGTTTTTAGTTTTCCAGCGAAATGGGTTGTAGTGCGCTTGCTGGATCCAACTCCACCAAAACTCTGCCCGGGCAGAGTGTGAGCTATTCGCCAACCTGCCCCGAGACCGCCACCGCTATTCCGCATCCCCATCATTCCCGATCGCTTCGACCGGGCAGCCTTCCATCGCTTCTCGGCAGCGGGCTTCGGCTTCTTCGGAGTTGGGTTGGGCAACTATAAAGGCGTGGCCGTCTTCTTCGTGCATGGTGAAATGATCAGGCGCGCACAAAACGCAGGCATCGCAGGCAATGCATTCGCGGTCGACGTAGTAACGTCCCGGTTTGTTGTCGTCGTATTTTTTTGTCTTGTCGGCCATTCATCCAGGAATTT
>JBEIHA010000015.1:0-20450 GCA_040381635.1 Pseudobdellovibrionaceae bacterium | reverse complement strand
GCGCAATTTGGCTTACCGGTCTTTGCGGTGTTTTTCTTTATCAATTATTTGTCGCGTAGACGCACTCTAAAAACTTTCGCCGCCGCCATGATGGGCTTCGGGATGTTGTTCTTCGGTTTAGAAGTCATCCGTATCGGGACCGAAGGTCTGGGCAATATGGAACAGGTCCAGTTGCTTATCCAAACCTTGAAAGAAAATCCATGGGCATCCGTATTGCTCGCGGCTTTCTTTACGGCGGTGGTTGCCAGCAGCTCGGTCACCATATTATTTGGTATGACTTTGACCGCGCACGGTTTGATCAATCTGACCGATGCGGTTTACTGGATTTACGGGGCCAATATCGGCACCACGGCCACGGCTTTAATTGCGGCGGCGGGCGGTAACTACGTGGGTCGGCAAGTGGCGTGGGCCCATTCTTTTTACAAGATAGCTTCCGTGGTACTCTTCTTCCCCTTCGCGCATCAGATCGCTGAATTGTTTTCGACCGGCGTGGTTGAGCGCGACATTGCCAACATCAATACGGCTTACAATCTGGTGGCGGCGTTGCTCGCTTTGCCCTTCATCCAAACCGGTGCGACCATTATCGAAAAGTTATTTCCTCCGAATAAAGAGGAAATGAAATTTTCGGTTCGCTACTTGAAGAAGAATGATTGGGAGTCGCCTTCGGTCACCATGGCTCATGCCGAGCGCGAGGCCTTTCGCATGTCCGACATTGTCACTTCAATGATCGAAGATTCTTTACAGCTCTTTCGCCGCGACGATCCCGAACTGATCGAAACCATTCGCCGCCGCGATGACAATGCGGATCTTTTAGCGCGTGAACTGAATTTGTATTTGGCCCAACAGATCGACCAAGCTCCTGAGGGCCTGAGGCATCAGATGCTGAATCTCATGTATTGGGTCACGGATCTGGAGGCCGCGGCGGACGTGGTCGACAATCAGCTTTTGGAACTCGCGCAGAAGAAGCACCACTTGAAAGTCGATTTTTCAGATGACGGCTGGAAAGATCTCGAAGAAATCTCGAACGCGGTGGTGCAAATCGCGCACATGGCGATTGCGTGTTACCAGACACAGGACAAAGACCTAGCCGCGAAAGTTATTTTTCATAAGCGAAACATCAGAAAGCTCGAAGCCAAAATGCGAGAAAATCACGTGACCCGGCTTGTTAAGGGCACTCCTGAAAGCATTCGTACCTCGAGCATTCATTTGGACGTTTTGGGGGAGTATCGCCGCATCGTGGGTCTGCTTTCGAACCACGTTTATGGCTTAATGAAGAACTCAGATCCCTATGGGCTGCTCCCACGGCGCGAGTAGTCGATGGTTAAAGAGCGGCGCGGCAAGATTCGGGAACTGCTACCTTTTCAGGCAAAACCTTCATATGATTTTAAAGTGAGTCCGGGTTGATCCTTATTAAGTCTTCACTCGAGACGAATGCACCCACTGTTGAACTAAACAGTTGAATTTGAAAAAGGACTTTTGTTTGCAATCTGATCTAAGCCAAAATCAAAACGGCGAGACCTACGATGTGCAAGTGGCCGGGCTACCGCTCCGCCTCAAGTCTTCTCATGACACGCAAACGGTTCAAGAACTGATTGATCTCGTGGACGGCAAGGTCAAAGAGGCCATGGCCGCTAATCCCAATATTTCATTTCAGAAAGCTTTGTTGCTCGCGACACTGCACGTAGCAGAAGACTTCGTCTTCCTGAAACGTGCCTTAAAGGGCCGCCTCGACAATCTTGAAACCAAAGCCAAGGGCATTCTCTCCGAGCTAGACACCTCAAGGCTAACCCGCCTCACGATTGATCAGTAATCGGATCAGTAATCGAAATTTGATTGTGAGTTGTTGTGGAAGTACTTCGACCCGAAGCCGGTGATAAACCGTCGCTTCGATTGAAATTTAAAAAAGCCCGGGCAAAGTTTGCTGAAGCTTCAGGTCGTGCGGTGAGCTCCGCTATAGAAACCCATATTCAAAGACTGATTCGCGATCTAGCGGAGCCCAGCCTTCAGGTTTGCCTCTATCGTTCGCTGGCCGACGAACCGCAGTTCGCACTTAAACCCGAACGCGAATTCTTTTACCCTCGTTTGGACGGCGACGATCTTCGGTTTTTTCGTCCGCACGGTCCTCTTAGTAAAGGTAAGTTCGGTATTGAAGAGCCCGACCCCGCGTTAAGCCGAGAACTCGACCCGAGCCAACCCACGCTGATTTTTTGTCCGGCGGTTGCGGTCGATTCCCGGGGCTCCCGTCTGGGTATGGGCAAGGGTTTTTACGATCGTTATTTTACAAGTCACCCGACCGCCGTTCGCGCGGCCGTGGTTTATCAGATCCAAGTCTCTTTGCTCCCGCTGCACGCAGACAGCTGGGATCAGCCGGTGGATTGGATCGTCACCGAAACGATGATTCTGCGCACTTTACGAAGGAGCAACTAACACATGGACATTACGTCTGTCGTCGCATTACTGGGTGGTATCAGCGTGGGGGCTTTCGGCCTTTACACAGTTCTGAAATTGACCGGGCAGAAGCAAATGCTTTCCGCCGAAAAAGAAGCCGATAAAATCATCCAGCGAGCGAAAGGCCAAGTGGCCAAGATCGAACGCGACGCCGCCCAGCGCGCCAAAGATTTCGAAGGCCGCGCGCGTAAGAATGTCGAGGTGGAGATTCGCAAAGAGAAACAGCGAATCACTACGACCGAGCAGCAGTTGAAAGAGCGTGAAGGCAAAATTGAGCGCGACGCCAAACGCAAAGAAGAACAGATGAATTCGAAAACGCGCGAGCTCGACGAGCAAGCCGAGCGTATGAACGTTTCAGAAAAACGTCTGAACGAGATGGAAAACAAGGTCTTGCAACAGATCTCTGAACTCGAACTCAAACTGCAGTCGGTCGCCAACATGACCGCGAGCCAAGCCAAAGACGAACTTCTGGGCACTTTGACCGAAGACGCGCAAAAAGAAATGTCTACGCGCATCGCCCAGATCGAAGAAGAAACCACGGCCGAGGCCAGCAAACGCGCCCGCCGTATTCTAGCAACGGCCGTCGCCCGTTACGCTTCGGAAGTCGCTACCGAGCGCACCGTTTCATCTATCCCTTTGTCGGGTGAAGAGATGAAGGGTAAAATCATCGGCCGTGAAGGCCGCAATATCCGAGCCCTCGAAGCGGCTTGCGGTGTGGATTTGATCATCGACGAAACACCCGAGACCGTGATCATTTCTTCGTTCGATCCCGTGCGCCGTGAAATCGCGCGCAAATCCTTAGAGCGCTTGATGGAAGACGGGCGTGTGCATCCGGCCCGCATCGAAGAAGTGGTCGAAAAGGTGAAGAGCGAAATCTTCAACATGATGAGAGAAGACGGCGAAAAAGTCTGCTTCGAGCTCGGAGTTCACAATGTGAATGCGAATGTGATTAAAATTTTGGGAGGCCTTCGTTACCGCCAAGGTGAAGGCCAGAACATGTTGGCTTACTCGCAAGAAGTGGCTTCGCTGGCCGGCCTGATTGCCGTTGAATTGGGCGCTGACGAAAAGCTCGCGCGTCGCGCAGGGCTTCTGCACGCGATTGGCCGAGGCCTCGACCACACTTTTGAGGGTTCCTATTCGCAGGCGGGCGCCGAGTTCTTGAAGAAGAACGGCGAAAAAGATGACATCGTTCACGCGGTTCGCGCCCACACCGACGAAGTGAAATTGGAATCCACCTTGGCCCATATTGTTCAGTCGGCTTACAACTTGGCCCGCTCACGGCCCGGCGCGCGCCGTGCGAACTTGGACACGTTCATCAAGCGCTTGTCTGACTTAGAAAGTGTCGCGAATTCTTTCGACGGCGTGGCTCGCTCTTACGCGATTCAGTCGGGTAAAGACATTCGCGTGATCGTGGATAGCGGTCGCGTGACGGATGATCAGGCCTCGATGCTTTCGCGCGATATCGCGCGCAAGATCGAACGCGAATTGTCGTACACCGGTCAGGTCCGCGTGGCCGTGGTTCGCGAAACCCGCCTAGTTGAGCACGCGAGGTAGGTTCGGTGTTTCGCGATCCCGAAGAGCAGCTGAAGCAATTGAGGAAAGGCTCCGCCGAAATTATTTCGGAAGCCGAGCTCCTTGTGAAATTGCGCAAAAGCTTTAAAGAGAACAAACCTTTGCGCATCAAAGCGGGCTTCGATCCGAATCGTCCCGATCTGCACGTCGGCCATACTGTTCTGATCAATAAAATGCGCCAGTTTCAACAGCTAGGCCACCACGTGATCTTCTTGATCGGTGATTTCACCGCGATGATCGGCGACCCCACGGGCAAAAACGAAGCCCGTCCGCCGCTGACCGAAGCCGAAATCCAGGCCAACGCCAAAACTTACGCCGACCAGGTTTTCAAAATCTTGGATAAAGATAAGACCGAGGTTTCCTACAACTCGGCTTGGATGGGCAAATTCACGGCCGCCGATTTTATTCGCCTGACTTCGCAGTACACGGTTGCACGGATGATCGAACGCGATGACTTCACTAAGCGTTTGAAGGCCGGTACACCCATTCATATGCATGAACTGATTTATCCGTTGGTGCAGGGTTATGACTCCGTCGCTTTGAAAAGCGACGTCGAACTCGGTGGGACCGATCAGAAATTCAACTTACTGGTGGGGCGCGAACTTCAAAAAAGTGCCGGCCAAGAACCGCAATGCATTTTGACCGTACCGTTGCTTGAAGGTTTGGACGGCGTTCAGAAAATGTCGAAGTCTTTGGACAATTACATTGCGGTCGAAGATACCCCGCGCGACATGTTTGGCAAATCCATGCGCGTGTCGGACGAGTTGATGTTTCGCTATTATGAATTGCTGACGGATATTTCGGTGGAGGACCTGGCGAAGTTACGCTTGGACGTGAAGTCCGGTGCGAAACATCCCCGCGCGGTTAAGGTGGAACTAGGTCGCTTGCTGGTGGAACGCTTTCACGGAGCCGCCGCAGGCCAGAACGCAGTAGCCGAATTTGACCGGATTTTTGTCGATAAAGGCTTACCCGACGATATTCCTGAGAAAGAAACAACGGCCGCGAGCGCGGTCGGCATTTGCAAATTTATGGTCGAAGTGGGCTTGGCTGCGACCAATTCCGAAGCGCGCCGCTTGATTGAAGGCAAAGCCGTCGAGCGGGATGGCGAAAAAATCACTGACCCGCAACTTAAGATCGATTTGAAGAGCGGCGAAAAATTTATTCTGAAGGCGGGCAAGAAAAAATTTGTGCGCGTTCAGGTGAAATGACATGAGGCTAGCTTAAGATGAAAGTAAAATTTGTTCCGCAGGACGTGGAATTCGAGATAAAACCCGGTCAGACCGTTATGGATCTGGCTCACGAAAAAGGGATTCCGGTGCATTCCACTTGCAACGGCATGCCTTCGTGCGCCGAATGTCGAGTGCGCGTGACCGACGGGGATTGGAACGTCAATCCACCTTCGCGTAAAGAACTGTCCTTGATCGGCACCGGTTACTACATCGATCAACGTCGCCTCAGTTGCCAGATGCTTTGCTTCGGCGACATCACTGTCGACACGACCGAACAAATTGCCAAGGGCGCAGAAGGCCCGGTCACCAAGAAGTTTTTGACCAAGGTTCATAAAGAGTCGGCTGAAAAATCACACTCGCTCGGCGGTATAATGCTGACTGATAGCGCGGATCTGATTAAGGATTTGCAAGATGATATTCCCGATGCCCCGGCACCGCTCACTCAGGCTGGGCTGACCGAACGCGGTCCTCGCGAGGCACGCAGCGGTGGTGGCAGTGGCGGGGGACGTGACCGCGGAGGGCGCGGTGGACGTGATCGCGGACGCGGTGGCGGCGGCCGCCCCGGCGGCCCCGGCGGCGTTAACGCCGGCGAACGCAATGCCCAAGGCGGATCCCCCGGTGGTGAACGGGCCGGTGGCGGTGGTCGACGGCGAAGACGTGGTGGACGCGGACGCAGTGGTGGTGGCGGCGGCGGTGGGGCGAGCGCCTAGCCCGAAAGAAGACTCATTCCCACCCGCGCCGGCGCGGGTGAACTTTCATATGTACAAGGCTTTTGTCCCGATCTTACTTTTCAATCTATACGATTATTGAGTAGCGCTAAGCGCCCGCTAAGATTAGGTATGGGGCAATTTTTCTTAATGTTTGCCGGGATAATCTCCGGTCTTCTTGTCGCATCTTCGGCTCTTGCTCGAGAATTTAGGATTCCCGGCTACGGCAACAACAACGAGGAACCCCAACCGTATCAATACAGACAAATGCCGCGTCGGACGGTAATTGATCAAGCTGTCGATCCGATGTGTGACAACAATCATCGTAATTCGGCATTAATGATCATTGATATGCAGGACCAATTCGCACTTCGAGGCGGACGAGCGTTAAGACGCGACAATGCCGAAAAGGCCGCGGGTCTAATCGAAGAGCAAGTCAAGGCCATCGAAGCGGCCCGCAAAGCCGATCTGCCAATAATCTTTGTCGAGTACGAAAACTATGGCCCGACCAATCCGCAACTTAAAAAGGCGGTCGAGGGCTACAGCAAGGCTAAATTCATCACTAAAGACACGGACGGAGTTTTCGACGGCTACAACAATTATCGTCGTGATCTCACAAATATTATACGTGAGGGAAAGATCAAAAACTTTATCATGGCCGGTGCCAATGGCGGCGCCTGCGTTCAGCAAAGTACTCAAGGCGCCTTGGCCGCGAATTGCAATGTGGTCGCCTTCGAAAGAGGTATCGCGGACTTCAACTACCGAAAATATGTGTGGCCCTATAGGTTCGAGGAGTTCTACACCCGGAACTTCAATCAGCCTCGAGGGGCTTGTGTCAATTGCGACTTCCGTCAGGTAAACTCGGTTTCGGATCTTACGCCCTTTATGGTGAATACTCAAAAGATACGCACCCAAACGTCGGAGCAAAACAGTGACGTCGTTCGCTAAAAAAATCTTACTTCTTACGGCATGCTTGGTTTCAGTCTCCGCGCAGGCGGCTCGTATCGAAGACATAGAAGTCCTCGAGGTGGTTAACGAAGACCCGGCTGAATTTCAGTTTAAGGTAAGGAGCAAGCAAGGCGACGCGGGTTTGTTTTTTTACATCGGATTCGATAAATCCAAAAAAGATTGCCTGGATAAAATGACGGTTGTCTTGATGAAGATGGCGAAGCATCAGGAATTTAAGATTGATGTAGATATCCCAAGCTTCTCGCCGTATCCGGCCGGCAGCTACTACAGCTGCGCGGATATTCAATTTTCCCAACGTAATTTAAGAGCACCCAACCAGGCGCCCAAGGCCAAGAAAAAGAAGTGAGTTTTAAACCCCGAACGAGCTTCCGCAGCCGCAAGTCTTGCTTGCGTTGGGATTAGAAAAGATAAAACCTTTTCCGTTGAGGCCGCCTTCGTAATCCAAGGTCATGCCGATCAGGTAGAGCAGGCTTTGACCGTCGACGACCACTTTTTCGCCGTTGGATTCAAAAACTTTGTCACCGTCTTTGGAAACAGTGTCGAAATCCATTTTGTAAGAGAAACCCGAACAGCCCCCGCGCTTCACGTAGACGCGCAGAAAAGCTTCGGTTGAAGCGTTGTCTTCGGACTTTAAGGCGGTGATTCTTTTGGCGGCGTTTTCTGAAACTTGGATCATTGGATGACATTAGCATAAGCTAAGCAAAAATCAAAGAGGGCGGGCCGCGGTAGGGCTCTTAGCCCCGTAGGCTTTTTCAAGCATTTTCAATAACTTATCAATAACTACGGAAACTTCGTCGTCGGTGGTAAAGCGGCCCAATCCTAAACGCAACGTCGAGCGTGCGAGCTGGTCGTCAAGCCCCATGGCCTTTAGAACGTGACTGGGCTTAGGATTGGACGAATTGCAGGCCGACCCCGACGAATAGGCCACGCCCGAAAGGCCCAAAACCATGTCATCCGGAGGCAAATCTTTGAACGAAAAACTCAAGTTGTTGCACAGGCGATTCTTCAGCGGTCCGTTCACCCTGACTTGAGGAAAGCGAGGAACGACCGCATCCAGGATGCGCTTTTGAAAGGCGTGCATGCGCTGACATTCTTCCTTAATCTCCGCAGAAGCCAGTGCGCAGGCTTCGCCAAAGCCAACGATGCCAGGCACATTTAAGGTTCCGGGGCGCAGGCGCTGTTCTTGTTCGCCGCCAAATAAAATGGGCTTCAGTTCAAACGGCCGGTTGATCTTGCGAACGATCAAAGCGCCGATTCCTTTGGGGGCGTAAATCTTATGTCCGGACAAAGACAACATGTCGATTCTTAAGGACTGCAGATTGAAAGCGTATTTGCAGGCACTTTGTGCGGCGTCGGTGTGAAAGATCACGCCGCGCTCTTTGCACATCTCGCCGATCTCAAATACGGGCTGAACTGCACCCACTTCGTTGTTGGCCATCATGATCGAAACCAAAACGGTGGAGGGGCGAAAGGCTTTTTCAAGCTCGCTCAAAGAAATCAAGCCGTCGGAACCCACACCAAGCACGCTAACGTCCGCGCCCCACTCCTGAGCCGCTTCCAACACTTCGAGCACGGCCTTGTGTTCGGTCACCTGCGTGATGAAGTGGGGACGCTCACCCCCGCGCACCGCGGGCGAACAAAACGCGCGGACCACACCCAGCAAAGCCAAATTGTTGCTTTCCGTCGCGCCCGAGGTCCAAATCACATCGGCGGCTCGGCAACTCAAAAGTGCGGCCACTTGTTCGCGGGCTTTTTTCACCGCGGCTTGCGCTTGCCAACCATAGGCGTGCGAAGAAGAAGAGGCGTTTCCGAATTGCGCATTTAAAAAAGGTGCCATAGCCTCGGCGACACGAGGGTCGGTCGGGGTCGTGGCGTTGTGATCCATATAAATGGGCATGGGAATGGTCTTTGGATGCATGAGAATCAAATTTAGGTTCTTTAACGATGTTAGAGCTATTACTTTCGCGCAGCATTATGGATTTGCACTCATGTAATGCCATCATGATTAAATACTTAGGTACGCCATTTTCACAGAGTAAGGGGCCAGATTTTGAACATTAAGAGGCACTTCACCACCCCCAACCAATCCCCCTATTCCGAAGTCCAATGGCATGAAGTGAAGGTCGCCTCCTTCGACAAACCGGTCGAGGCGCCCACCCATTGGTCGACTACGGCGGTCGAAATCGCGGCCACCAAGTATTTTCGCAGGCGCGGTGTCAGTATCGAAAGCCCGTGCGAACAAAGTGTCCGTCAGCTCATCCACCGCGTCGTGCGCACGATTCGCCGAGCCGGTGAAGCTCAAGGTTATTTCAAAGACTCGGAACAAGCTCAGATTTTCGAAGACGAAATCGCCCATATCTTGCTGATGCAGAAGGCCTCGTTCAATTCGCCGGTCTATTTCAACGTCGGGATTTTCAGTGAATACGGAGTCATGGGCACGGCCGAAAACTTCGTGGCCGATGTGAAAACCGGTAAAGCCTGCCCTCAGACCAATGCCTATGTGCATCCACAAGCGAGTGCCTGCTTTATTCAAGACATCAAAGATGACCTGCTGGGCATTTTCGATCTTTTGAAATCCGAGGCGAAGTTATTTAAATACGGATCGGGCACGGGGACTAATTTTTCGACCCTTCGTTCGAAAGGCGAAAGCCTTGAGGGTGGGGGAGAGACTACGGGTTTGATCAGCTATCTAGAAATTTTCGACAAGGCCGCGGGCGCCATCAAGTCCGGCGGCACCACCAGGCGCGCCGCAAAAATGGTTGTGGTCGACGCCGATCACCCGGAAATCCTCGAATTCATCCGCTGGAAAATGATGGAGGAGCGCAAAGCCCGCGTGCTCTTGGCCAATGGCTATGAGGGCGGCATGGACGGCGAAGCATTTCGCACGGTCTCAGGTCAAAATTCCAACAACAGTGTGCGCGCCACCGACGAGTTCTTAAAGCGCGCCACCGAAGGTGGCTCGTGGGAGTTGAAATCCCGCAAAGGTCAAAAGACCGTCAAAGAAATCCCGGCCAAAGAAATCTTTCGCGAGATGGCGCGCGCCGCTTGGGAATGCGCCGACCCCGGCATCCAGTACCACGACACGATTCAGAAATGGCATGTGTGCCCTGCCGACGGGCCCATTCGCTCCAGCAATCCGTGCAGCGAATACATGTTCTTGGACAATTCGGCCTGCAATCTTTCTTCGCTCAATCTCGTTACTTTTCTTGATGCCAAAACCAATGATTTGGATTGGCCGGCGTTCAAGCAGACGGTGGCGTTGATGCTGCTCGCACAAGAGATTTTGGTCGACTATGCTTCCTATCCGACCGCCGAAATTTGTGAAAACTCTCATCGCTTCCGCCCCTTAGGTTTGGGCTACGCCAATCTTGGTGGTTTACTGATGCGCATGGGAATTCCCTATGACAGCGAGGAAGGGGCTAAGGTCACGGCAAAGATCACGGCGGCCATGCACGGTCTTTCTTTGTTAGCTTCGGCCGAATGGGCCCAATCATGGGGTGCCTTCAAAGGTTGGACTTCCAATCGCACGGCTGCGCTTAAAGTTTTGGACTTGCACAATGAGGCCGCTAAGAAAATAGATTCGCCTTGGATTCAGCAAGCCTTTGCGCACGCGCGCACAATGGCGGGTAAGACAGGTTTAAGAAACGCGCAGGTGACCCTGCTTGCACCGACCGGCACGATCGGCTTGCTTATGGATTGCGACACTTTTGGCATCGAGCCTGACTTTGCTTTGGTTAAGCGCAAGACTCTCGCCGGTGGAGGCGAACTTCGCTTGGTGAATCAATCCGTGGTGCACGGACTTAAAAGTCTTGGCTTTGAGGGCCCAAGGCTCGAGAAGATTTTAGAATATGTGGGGCAGAACGGGACGGTGGCGGGCGCGCCGGGGCTGGAAAGCCGACACGAAGCTGTTTTCGATTGCGCGGTTCCTCCCAAAGATTTTCCCAACCGACGAATTTCCGTGGACGGACATTTGCGCATCATGGCCGCGGCCCAGCCATTTTTGAGTGGAGCTATATCGAAAACCGTGAATCTTCCCAGCTCAGCGACGGTTCAGGACGTGGAAGATATTTTTCTTCAAGGATGGAAACTGGGGCTAAAGGCCCTAGCCATTTATCGTGACGGCAGTAAGGCGCTACAGCCACTCTGCGCAGAGTGCTAGCCGATTAGGCAAACCGGTGGTTCCTCCACTGTACGATTTGTCCCATTAAGTCTGACTTAACTTGTTCCAAGGCGTCGTTAAGTGCGGTTGCGTGGTTGCGTGCCTGCATAAAAACGGATTCGGAAGCGATCTTGATATCGGCTAAAAATTTATCCGTCGAATGCTGGAAGGTGGCGCTCACACAAGAGTCCGAGGGACAAAGTTGCGTGAGATCTTCCACGAGGTTTTTCAATTCTTGCCGAAGCATGGGACATTCGATTCCTTGAAAAACAATTTGGGGGTCTAGCATCGCGCACCTCTTTCTATGTTGCGGTTCTGTATAGCAAGTGGTGGGCCAAGTGGTTCCAACATGGAACTCGAAGTCATTGACGCGGAATGCGCTGCGCAACATGCGCGCATACGCTAATTTATTAGCAAACATTCCGAGGAGTTTTTATGGCCGGGACCGATTGGCAAAAGTTCGATCTATTCAATCCCACCGAAGAACACGCGATGTTGCGCCAGACGGTACGCGAATTCGCACAATCCGAAGTTGAACCGCAAGCGGCGGAACACGACCGAGCAGAAAAATTCAATTTGCCGCTGTTTAGGCGATTGGGCGATCTTGGCCTTCTCGGCATCACGGTCGAAGAACAGTACGGCGGATCGGGCATGGATACGGTCGCAGCCGTGATCGCGCACGAAGAACTTTCCGCCAGCGACCCAGGTTTTGCTCTCGCTTATTTGGCGCACTCCATGTTGTGCGTGAACAATATTGCCGTGAACTGCAGCGTGGATCAGAAAAAAATGTGGCTGCCGAAGTTGTGCAGCGGCGAATGGATCGGCGCCATGGCGATGTCCGAACCCGACGTGGGTACCGATGTTTTGGGCATGAAGACCAGCGCCGTTAAAAACGGCGATCATTATATTTTGAACGGGCGCAAAATGTGGATCACCAATGGCACCGTGGATGACAAAGGCACGCCGGGTGATTGCGTTTTGGTTTACGCTAAAACCAGCGAAAAAGACGGACGGCCGCAGATTTCTACCTTCGTGGTCGAGAAATCTTTCTCCGGGTTTTCGGTCGGCCAAAAAATCAAAGACAAATTAGGGATGCGGGCATCGAACACGGCCGAATTGGTATTTCAGGATTGCAAGGTCCCGGCTTCGCACTTAATCGGCGTCGAAGGCGATTCAATGGTGCACATGATGCGCAATCTAGAAATCGAGCGTTTGACCTTGGCCGCGATGAGCGTGGGTCTGGCGCGCCGTTCGATCGAGATCATGACCAAGTACGCGCAAGAGCGTGAGGCTTTCGGCAAACCGATTTCATATTTTGGTCAGGTTCAGAAAATGATCGCCGATTCGTACGCCGAATACCGCGCCGCCAAAGCCTACACTTACGAGACCGCGCGTCTTTTAGGCCTGCACGGCGAAGGCCAGCGTCTGGATTCGGACGGCGTGAAGCTGTTCGCTTCGACGGCCGGCAAGAATATCGCCGACCGTGCGATACAAACTTTGGGCGGCTATGGTTACGTTGGCGAATATGTCGTGGAACGTTTGTGGCGGGACGCTAAGCTTTTAGAAATTGGCGGCGGTACGATCGAAGCGCATCAGAAAAACATCACTCGCGATCTATGCAAAAAGGGTACGGCTTCTTTCTTGTAGAGAAGAAGTCCTAATTTTTTGGTTGATATTTACTTAGCGCCGCAAGCAAATTTTCACGTGCGTCCACTTTGCACTTCAAACCGCTAAGAAAAATAAAGACCCCACCTAGTTTCCGATCCAGGAAGACCAATTCACGTGGTGGCGCCCGCAAGCGGTAAGAACCCGCGATGTTTGCGACGGCCGCGGCGGTCCGCTTGGGCAGATCGCTCGCACCCCAGTCATAGGTGCCGTGAAAAGGCTCGGTGATCAGATTACAAAGCTTTACGTAATCATCAATCAGGGCCATGGGATCGTCGGGCTGAAGAAGGCCGAGCTGGCGGCCGCCCTTTTCGATCACGCGGGCGTCGCGCATTAAGCCCCCTTCAATCAACATCCGGTAGCTTACCAAAAAATCATCGGGCACACCGCGGGCCGCGCCAAAATCAAGTAACACTAGCCGGTCGTTTTCGCCGCTCGCATCGACTTGAATCATGTAGTTGCCAAAGTGGGGATCGGTTTGCATCAACTGAAAATCCAAAAGTTCACGCAGATAGAGATCTAAAAATAAAAGTCCTAGACGATTGCGACGCTCTTGGGAAAGCGACTGTACCTTTTCGTGATCGGCGCGCACACCTTCGACGAATTCCATCGCCAAAATCTTTCTGGTGCAAAATCGGGGATGAAACTTAGGAACAACGTAATTGGGATCGCCGCCCAAAAGTTCGAGGAAGCGTTCGCCAAAATTACGTTCGAGTTCATAGTTCACTTCTTGGTGAAACATTTCGCGAATCTCGTTAAAGACCTGATCAAAGCGGGGCCCCCGCGGGACCATCTCCGTGACGTTCAAGATAAATTTTAGAAGTTTGAGGTCGGTCTCGACGGCGGCATCGACGCCTGGATATTGGATCTTAATGGCCAATAGTTGGCCCGTGTCTTTGATTCGGGCCTTATGAACTTGCCCGATGCTGGCGCAGGCAATGGCTTCTTCCTCGAACTCGAGCTCCTTAAGTAATTCTTCGCCGAGTTCCCTTTTAAGGACACTTCGAATCGCATCCCATTCGAGGGCGGGCGAGTCTTGTTGCAAAGTTTTAAGCAAGTCGTTCACTTCTTTGGGCAGAAGATGTTCGCCATACATAGAAAGAGTTTGGCCGACCTTCATCGCCGAACCTTTGAGCTGCCCCAATTCTTTGATCAGATATTCTATTTTTCCCAACCAAGCGGGATGGCTGGGATCCATATTGTCTTTGAAACCGCTGAGTCCTAGACCGCCGGCGCGGATTCCGGCTTTGGCCAGGGCAAAACCGCGGGTCAGTAAATTGGTTCGGATCTCTTTAATCTTGTCTTTCTTTTGCGGCATACATCCATTTATGCCATAAATAGGTCACTATGGTAAGCGCTCAATTGATCACTATCGGGACCGAAATCACTGCGGGCGAAGTCGTAAACACAAACGCGTCTTGGCTTTCTTTACGCTTAGAAGAAATGGGCATACGGGTCTTTTCGCACTTGTCCGTACGCGACCACCGCCAAGAAATTCTTGGCGTGCTTAAGTTTGCAAAGCATCCGTTGGTTTTTGTGACGGGTGGACTGGGTCCGACGTCCGATGATATCACGCGCGACTGCATGGCGGTCTTTACCGGTGTGCCTTTAGATTTCGACAATTCGATTTGGAGTTCTTTGAAAGACTTTTACGAAAAGCGCGGCTTGCCCTTGCGCGAGGCGCATCGCTGGCAATGTCATTTTCCTCGTGGCTCGAAGCCCCTTACCAATAGCGTCGGTACGGCTCTGGGTTTTTATCAAGAGTTCGAGGGCCGACAGTACTTTGTGCTGCCCGGACCTCCGCCAGAGCTCGAGGGCATGTGGTTCGACCAAGTGAAGCCTCGCCTTGAGCCTGGCTTAAGTTCCAGTAATCATCAATGGGTGCGCTGGACCTGCCTCGGCGTTCCAGAAAGCGAAGTTGCGGAAAAGGTAGAGCCTCTGATCGCGGGCTCGGGAATTGAAATTGGTTATCGCGCCCAAGTTCCTTACGTCAAAGTGAAGGTCTACGCCTCGGCCGCAGAAAGGCCTTTGGTGGATGCCATTGAAGCCGCGCTGAAGCCTTGGTTGGTGGCTCGCGGGACAGATGATCTCGCTGAGATGCTGCTGATGGAATGGCCGGCGGCACAAATTGAAATTCTGGACCTGTTGACCGGGAATTATTTGTTTGAACGTTTTTTTGCTGCGAAAGCGGCCGTTGAAAAGCGGGGTGGGAAAGTTCCAGAGCTTCAATTTTCGAATTTTGGTGCGGGCACAAAGCCTGATTTTAAAATCAGTTCTTCGGGTGAAGAGCTGTCGGTCGAAATCCGTTCCACCGCCGGCCCACGGGTAGAGAAACTGACACTACCTTATAAACTACCCCTGAAATCCGAACGCGGCAGGCGGTCGGCGGCCGAATGGGCGATCTGGACAGCACTGTCTGCGATAAGGGCTCGCGACAGCCAAAGCTGAACGACGCCTAAGTCGGCGAGGTTTTCGTGTTTCAAATATCCTGTGATCAATATTCGGCATTTTTTGATCAACGTTTGGATAACGTGCGCGCGCTCTTCATTGCTAATTTCAATGTTTTCTAAGAAGGGTACCAGCGCGCGACAGCGGTAGAAATCCATCGCCTTATGTAAACGCGAGAGCTGATCTTCGTGCCCACCGTATTTCTTGAGCACGGGCTCTTCAACGAAGCCGACCTTAAAGCGGGACGTGATACGCAGCCAAAGCTCGTAATCTTCGCAAACAGGAAAATCATTGCGAAATCCGTCGAGTTTTAAAAATAAATCTCGGCTGATCAGAACACTTGAAGGAGAGATGCAGCAGATTTCCACGCAACGCTTGAAAATGCGTCCACCTGATTTTTTGTACTTGTCCCTGGCGTTGACGCGAACACCGTTACGAATCCAGATTTCTTCCCCGTGCACCAGCGCAAACGTTGGGGTGAGCGGCGCTTGGCGTTCGAGTTTCTGCGGCAGCCACTCGTCGTCCGAATCCAAGAAAGCCAGCCACTCACCGGTCGCTTGACTGGCGCCCGTATTGCGCGCCGAACTCACGCCACGATTTTCAGTTTTTAGATAAATCAAATTCTGAAAACCACCGCTGCGCAGGCGCCAGTTCTCTACGATTTCACGAGTCTTATCCATCGATCCATCGTCCACGACGATAATTTCAAAAGGCTTAAGAGTCTGTGCCAGAGCCGAATCCAGCGCGCGATCCAGGGTGTGGGCGCGATTGAAGGTGGGCACGATCACCGAAATTTTCGTCATGACTTTGTTCTAGGGCTTTGTTACGCTCCACGCCATGTTTTTCGAAGGAACCGAGAAAAAAATCGAATTAATAATTCGGGGCGCAAACTTCCGCGCCAAGCCCGAATCTTTCTGGCGCGGCATGGTCGAGGCCTCGCAGGCTAAAATTCTTTCGAAAATAAGCAATGACTTTTGCGATTCTTATTTGCTCTCCGAAAGTAGTTTATTTGTGTGGGATGAACGCCTGACGATGATCACTTGCGGGACAACACGTCTTGTGAACGCAGCTAGCTATTTCTTTGATCACGTCCCGCCCCAAAGCCTGGATTTTTTGACCTTTGAACGCAAGAATGAATACTTCCCGCAAAGGCAGGCGACGGACTTCTTGAGAGATGTTGAACTTCTGCAAGCGCGGGTGCCCGGCAAGGTGTACCGCTTCGGCTCGCCGGATGAACACCACATGTTTCTGTATCACCTAGACAAGAAGTTCAAACCCCAAGGCGTGGACTACACTCTCGAAGTTTTGATGCACGATCTTGAGCCCGACACCGCAAAAATCTTTAGCAGTGGGCAAAAGATCGATAAAGTCAGGCAACTGGCGCTACTCGAAAATATTTTACCGGGCTTCCAGATCGACGACCATCTGTTCGAGCCTTGCGGCTATTCTTTGAACGCCATCCGTAATGACGATTACTACACAATTCACGTCACGCCCGAAGAAGGCAATTCGTACGTGAGCTTCGAAACGAATGTCCCCTTGGGCAATCGCGCCTCAACTGTCATCCGCGGGGTGCTGGACGTGTTCAAGCCAAAGGCCTTTGACGTGATCTACTTTCACTCCGAACGAGAGATGAAAGGCTTTGAGTTGCCGCCGTTTCAGCGACGTTCTCATTTTCATGAATCACTGACCTGCGGTTTTGAGGTCGGCTTTTCGCATTACTCCAAAGGTGGTGGCGCTTGAAGCGAGAA
Organism: Pseudobdellovibrionaceae bacterium; assembly: GCA_040381635.1. GTDB lineage: Bacteria > Bdellovibrionota > Bdellovibrionia > Bdellovibrionales > UBA1609 > JALHOQ01. The sequence continues at coordinate 3,502 of JBEIHA010000015.1, read as the reverse complement.
TGGATTGAAGAGATTTACAAAGGCGGCCAAAGTCTCAGGTTTGGGTTGAAGGCCAAGCTGTTTGATGGTCGAAGCGACTATCAGCGTGTCGAAATCTACGAAAGCAGCGATCATGGTCGGGTGTTGCTGAACGATCGTGCCTTTATGTTGAGCGAGCGGGACGAGCGCATCTACCACGAAATGATGGCCCATGTGCCCTTGTGCGTTCATCCCAAGCCTCAGAATGTCTTGATTATTGGTGGCGGCGATGGTGGTACGGCTCGCGAGGTTTTGCGGCACCGCTCGGTCGAACAAGTCGTGTTGGTTGAAATCGACGCCCTGGTGGTTGAGGCTTGTCGAAAGTTTATTCCGCAAACGGCGGCGGCTCTTTCGGATAAACGCCTGGAATTACGGATCGAAGACGGCGTCGACTTTGTGAAGAAGACCGACCGAAAATTCGATGTTATTTTGATCGATTCCACAGACCCCAATGGCATGGCCACACCACTTTTTGGACCAGAATTTTACGCCGACGTGGTGAAATGTTTGGACGTGGACGGCATCGTGGTCGCGCAAGGTGAAAGCGTGTTCTACGAAGACAAAACGCAAAGTCAGTTGCTCGAGACCGCTCATCCCTTGTTTCAATACGTGTCGATGTTCAATTTCTCAAATATGACCTACCCCGGGGGACTTTGGTCCTTTATGTGGGCTTCGTTGACCAAGCATCCAATCAAGGACATGCGATTGGATTTAGGACTAGAAATGTTCTACTACAACCCCGGTGTTCACTTGGCCTCATTTCAACTGCCGGAATTCCAGGTGAAAGCGCTAAAGCCGTGGACCAAGATTTAGATTTTCGCCGGGCTCGCTTGACCTGGGCCGATCGCTTAACCGTGGGCGCTCAAGAAGTCAGCATCGATCAAATCATCGAACTCCTGCCCCCACATATGACCGATGAACGCCGCGCACGACTTGAAGAAGTTGTGAATCGAAGATCCAAACACGTGGTCAGCGTTCTTGAAAACATTCACGACCAAGGCAATGTCAGCGCGGTGATGAGATCCGCCGAAGCGTTCGGCTTTTTAGCGATGTATCTGGTCGATAAACCGGGGGCTAAGTTTAAGGCCGCAAACCGCGTCACCAAAGGGGCCGAAAAATGGCTGGACGCTAGGCCTTTCACTTCACCGACCGACGCCGTGAAAGACTTAAAAGCAAAGGGCTACCAAATTTGGGCGACGGATTTGAATACTCCGCACTCGATCGACACCTTGGATTTTACCACGCCTACGGCGATTGTTTTGGGGAACGAGCACGAGGGCGTGTCCGAAGAAATGAAATCCCTTTGCGACGGGACTTTCCGAATTCCGATGCTAGGCTTTTCGCAGAGTTTCAATATTTCGGTGGCCGCGGCGCTGATTTTTTATCGCGCGCACCTGGAAGTTCGTAAGCTTGGCGAGATTGCGCTGCTCAATGAGTCCGAGAGACGGCAGGTCCTGGCCAATTACTGTCTACGTTGTTTCGATAATCCGGAAGCTCTTTTGAAAGCGAAGATCAATTCGAGTATTTGTTGAGATCTTTGTCGTTCTTCGCGCGTGCTTTTCTTAAATCTTCCAGTGCGCTGGCAATTTCGCGTCTGGCATAAGTGGATGGCTCACCATTCAATTTCGACAAAAGTGTATCAATTTCCATGTCCAATTTTTGATTTTCAATTTCTAGTTTCCGCGCCGCTTGCCCGCGTCGATAGCCGGTCAGAAATTCAGGTTCGGTGATGGATGGGCAAACGTAAAAATAGGCGATTCCCATCCGGCCCAGTTCATAGGAGTTGTCGGGGGCGCAGTACTCAACAAGTCCTGAATTGCGTCCGTTGGTGTAGATGGTTTCAGAAAATGAATTGAATTGGTCTCCGCATTCTTTTTTGTAGTTCGCGAGTCGATCGAGCGTCGCGCCTTGCGAGCCATCGCGGCGACCGCTTTCGTACCAGTCGCGCTGCTCGCACGAGGCCTTTTCTTGTTTTCCGGCGCAGCCCGAAATTAGGCCAATGAAGGCAAAACAAAACACGAATCGGAGGATGACAGAGGCATAAAATGACGAAGACATGGTTTAGATATACCGTATTGCGCTGCGCATTACAAGCTTGCGGGACGACCCGCTAGGGGCTAATCAGTTCGTTCCCTTAAAGCTCATTTTACAAAGGTGTAAATTATGTCGACAGAAAGCGCCGGCGGCGGCGAACTCTACGGAACCATCGCGATCAAGAACAACACGCTCGAAGCTTTTGAAAATCGCACTTTGGTCCGTCGCTACACGATTGAATTTAGCTGCCCCGAATTCACCTGCCTCTGCCCGCGCTCCGGCTTCCCTGATTTCGCCACGATCCATATCAAGTACGTGCCGCATAAAATGTGTGTGGAACTGAAATCCTTAAAGCTTTACATCAATGGCTTTCGCGACAAAAAAGTCTTCCACGAGGACGTCACCAATCAGATTTTGGACGACTTGGTCAAGCTACTCGATCCTTGGGACATCGAAGTGGTGGGCGACTTCAGCGTGCGCGGCAATATCAAAACCGTGATCACTTCAAAGCATTCGAAGAAGTAGGGGAATCCTAATTAATTTCGATTTAAAGTGGTGAAAACCCCCAGAGTTTGGGCAATGCTTAACTTCAAGACGAAGTAAGGAGTGCCATGGCTGAACCCGAAGTGCCAAAAAAACAGACCCCTGTGCCTAAAAAGAATCTACTTTTCCAAAAGGTCGCGATCTTCGTCGACGCCGAAAACATCGAGATGTCTTCGCTCAAGCATCACGAAGCACGAACGGATTACAAAAAAATTCTGGACCAAGTCGGTGATCGCGAGATCATTCGAATTCTTTATTACAAACCCGCGTACAAAGAAATTTCCGCCGACTTCGAAGGCTTTTGGGCTTCGCTGGGTGGCGAAATCCGTAGGCCCACCAAGAACGCCGACACCTTTTTGGTGATCGATGCAATGACCATGGCCGAAAAAATCGACGTGGCCATAATCCTCGGCGGCGACAAAGATTTTTTGCCCCTGATCTGGTATCTACGCTCGCGCGGTTGCCGGGTTGAAATTTGGTCCTGGCCCGAAACCACTTCGCCAGAAATGAAAGAAGGCTCGGATTTTTATTTCCCGCTGACGGAGGACTACGTCCTCGCCGGGAAAACTCCGGCGCGGCGTGCGTCAGGTGACGGTGGGTCGGGCGGAGGTCGCTCGGGCAGCGGCCGCTCTGGCGGCGGTAATCGCGGCGGAGGCCGAGGCGGTGGTTCATCCCGCGGGGGCGGCGGCGGACGAAGCTCCGGCGGCTCTTCCCTAGGTGGACGTCAGGCTTTCCCAGAAGATCGCGGCGGCTATAACCACAATTTTGATCACCACGGTCACGGCGATTAGCATCGCCGTTTGACTGAGGTTTAAAATTGAAGTTCTATGCCAATGGCAACGCACAGTTTCCTGTCTAGACAGGAAACCCCGCATCAAGTTTCCAAAACGCGCCCGTAGCTCAGTTG
>JBEIHA010000014.1:0-20735 GCA_040381635.1 Pseudobdellovibrionaceae bacterium | reverse complement strand
TCCCTTCAATCGCTTCAAGCAATTCGAAACTCATCCCGCAGCCCCTCCCGACGCCACCGCTCACTTGGAATTGGTGTCGGGCGCGGCCGTAGGCTTGGCGCTCGAAGGCTTACGTCGCCCACGCAATCCCGCCACCAATTTTATGAAGGGCCCCTTCGCTCAGCAAAGCCAGTACTTCCAGGTGATGTGGGAGAAATGGGGCAACGCCGCCAAGCTCGCGACCGTTGCTTTCGTGATACTGATCGCGCACGGAATCACGCGGGAAATTCTGACCGGCTCCCTGCTGCAAAAGTCGGACGACGTTATGCGCGCCCAGGCACAAGCCATTGCCGGCATAAAGAGCAACCAGGCCAGCCCTTCGCGCATCAACAAGTTTATTTCCAACCAAGAAAAGCTCGAACGCAGTCGAAAATCCGCGGAAAAAGTGGTTCGCCTGAATTCGGCGATGGACGTGCTCAATCGCATCAGCGCGGCCCTTCCTTCCGCGCAAAATGCTGTTCTCGAGATTAAACGGGTCTCTATCTCCAACGACACCGCCGAGGTGCAAGGCTACGCCGACAATGAAAATCAGCGAACCACGGTCCGCCAGGCCTTACAAAAACTTTCGCTCGACGGCAAAATCGAGCAGCCGCAACTTGTGATCCAACCCCCGGCTGGAAAAGTGGGTTTCTCTTTCCGCTTCCGCGTCGACCGGTATACGGGAGGTTAAATGGCGTTCGAAAGTCAAAAAGAACAGCTTAAGGAACAATGGGCGGATCTCTCGGCAAAAATCCAGGAGAGCACGACGTTCAATAATCTTCGCGAAAAGTTCGAAAGCCAAACCCCTAGCGTTCAGCGCGCGATTGTCATCGCCTCTGCGGTCTTTGCCTTTTTGTTTTTGCTTTCGTTTCCTTACGGCTATTACAGCACCAGCGAAGACAATATGATCCAGTACGAAGAAAATCGCGGATTGATCAAAGGATTACTGCGCGCTTCACGTTCGGCCAAAACTCCTTCACCTCTTCCGACACCTATGGACAGTGGCAGCCTTCGCGGGCGCGTGGACGCCATCTTGCGTACCAATCGCCTACTGCCCGAACAGATCGGCGAGATGTCTGACATCCCCGCCGGAAGCATCAAAGATATCCCCGCCGGCGTCGTTCAAACCGGAGTAGTCCTGCAAATCAAAAAGATCAATGTGAAGCAAATGGTGGCCCTGTCGACTCAGTTTCAGAACATGGGCATGGGCACCAAACTTATGGGCCTCGACATTGTTCAGAGCCTGGGACAAACGCACTTCTACGACATGATCGTTAAAATCGTGAATTTCGGTTTGCCGGCGATTGCCGACAGCGGACCGGCGGACGATCCAAAGCCGGGCAAACGCCCCATCCGACCCTCGAACAACGACGAGGATGCGGAATGATGGGTTTAATTAACTCCGGTTTTGGGTGGCTGTGGCGCAAGAAGTCTTTCTTCGCGCTGGTTTCGATCTCGGCCCTTTTCTTTTTTGTTTTCGTCTTCCCCTTCGGTGATCTATCAGATGCGGTGACCAGCCAAATCGCTCGCAACACAAACAATCAGATTTACCTTCAATTCGAAGATCTTGAATTGAGTGTCCTCCCCGCCCCGGCCGTGGCGGCGACGGGCGTGAGCGCTGACCTTTTGTCGCTACCGACGCTAACCGTGAAATTTTTGAAATTGCGCCCCGCTTATCTTTCACTTTTGTTTAGCCCCATAAAGCTGATCAATGCCGCCCGCGGTGATTTGGAATCGGCGATGTACACGGCCGTCTTGGCCTTGGCCCATGTGCGCGCCGACGGGATCTTGGGCGGCGATATTGATTTGGATCTCTCCCCCGAAAAAGCCGAGCAAGGCGCCATCACCACTCGAGCCGACGTCGAAATAGACGAATTGGACCTGAACCGCTTGCAGGAATGGTCTGCCCTTCCGGTGAAGCTTCAAGGTAAACTCAGTGCGGATTTAGAGCTCCGCGTAAACACTTCGATGCAAGAGCAACCCGAGGGCGAGTTCAGCGTGAAGGTGTCTAAGTTCATCCTCCCCGCCGGCCCCATTATGACCGGGATGGGGCCAATCAATTTGCCGACCATCACCATGAACAATGTCTTGTTTCGCGGCCGCTTGGTGAACGGAAATCTAATGTTGGAGGAGGGCACTTTTGGCCAAACGGGCGAACCCGCCCACGGCCGCGTGAAGGGCCAATTGGCGATGCGCGTTCAAAATATGGGCGGCCAGATGGTCCCGCAAATAGGTCAATACAACCTCACCGTGGATCTGAATTTAACCTCGAATTTCGAAAAAGAATTGGGCTTCGCCTTTCTGCTGGATTCCTATAAAACGCCAGTCCAGGGCGGAAACCGCTACCTTATGCGGATCCAAGGAACCGACTTTATGAATCCCCCGCTGATAACGCGGGTGAGCAGTTTTTAAGCTTCCCGCAATCCTTGACTCGTCCCCCTCCCCCGAAGAATGTAGATATCCACAAACCATGAAGCTCACGCAGGGCGTGGGTGGCGATAGAGTAAAGGGGAACATATGTCAGGCGTAAATAAAGTCATGATCATCGGTCGAATGGGTGCGGATCCCGAAGTGAAAACCGTCACCGGCGGTAACACCGTGGCCCGACTCTCGGTCGCCACTTCAGAAAACTGGAAAGACCGTGAAGGCCAAAAACAAGAACGTACCGAATGGCACAAAGTCGTCGTGTGGGGGAAATTGGCCGAACTTTGTGGCAAATACCTAAGCAAGGGACGCCAAGTTTATGTCGAAGGACGTTTGCAAACCCGCTCGTGGGAAGATCAACAAGGTCAGAAAAAGTACACGACAGAGATCGTCGCGAACGCCGTACAATTCTTAGGCGGCGGACAAGCCGCATCACAGGACCGCGGCGGTGACCAAGAGTTCGGTGCTCAAGATTTCGGTCCCGAACCCGCGTTCGACAATAACGACGAAATCCCCTTCTAATTGTTACGGGATCAAAGCCTTGATCCCTTACGTTCTTAACATTCAATTGGACAAATGAATCTGCCCCCAGCTAGCCTACGATTTAGGCCGTATCTCGGGGGCATTTTTGTTTACAACTGGATTTAAGAAATTGATGTTTGCACTGCTGGCGCTGAGCTGCGGGGCTTGCTCAATTTACCAGTCCGACGGACGCAAATTCCTCGAGAAACAGGCCCTACAGTTTGCCCGCAGCGCTTCGGTCAATCAACAGGGATGTGGCAGCGAAGTTATGGGCGAAGAGTGGATGAAAACTTCGAAGACAGATGTTGCCGAAGTGTACAGCAACGATGCTCTTGATTTTACCCTGCGCGTGGTCCCGCTGAACGCCGACGGCAGCTTTCACTGCACCTTTCAATTCGCCTCGGTCCAGGAAATGATGGAGAAAACGGAATCCGCAGTAGATTTGACTCTCGAACAGATGGCCCTTGGCCTAGTTCCTTGAAGACCCAAGTTTGCATTCTGTCCTATATCTCCTAAAATAAAATGACGCTTCCTCCTCAGGAGATCCATCCATGTTTCGCAGCCTCGCGTATCTCTGTTTACTTGTCTTTGTTTCCTCGCCCGCCTACGCAGGCGTTGTTCTGAAGGTGAAGGGAAAGTCAGTACTTATCGATTTGAAAGGTGATCCCGCATCCCCCGGGGACTCTTTCTATGCTGTTTTGCCCAACGGCAAGCGCTCTGGGATAGTTAAAATTTCGAAGGTCAAAGGTGAAAAAGCCATCGGACGAGTGATCAAAGGAAATGTCGCGGCGGGAATGTCGATGGAACTTCAGCCCGCCGAAGTCACCGGTGGCGGTAGCCGAGGTGGGCCCGCTAAAGCCAAGCGCGCGAGCTCGGACTCGGCGCCCGCGGGCCGCTCTTACTGGGGCGGTCTTTTTGGCTACGGTCTCAATTCAATGGACGTGAATGTGAACGATTCCGTTACGGGCGATTTTAGAAAAAAGGCGTCTTTGAGCGGTAGCGGCTTCAGCGCGAAGGGATTGTTCGACTACGAAATCTTTAGCCAAGTCTGGTTTCGTTTCACCGCAGGTCTCGAAATGTTCAAGGTGGCTGGACCGAAAGAATGCGGCACCCTCAACCAGCAAACTTGCGATGCAAACATCAACTACTTGAGCATGGACTTCCTAGGTCGTTACGTCTTTGCGACGGGCTCGCTGCGCCCCTGGCTCGGCGCTGGCGTAGGATTACTCTTCCCTATGAGCAAAGAAGCCAGCGCCTTACAAGCTCAGTCGATCAGCACCACCAACGTCATCATGCTCAGTGGAGGCTTAGACTTTTTCGTCTCACCCGATTTCTATATTCCTATGAGCATCGAATACGGCATGCTGCCCAAATCCGACGAAGTGGAAGCCAGCTGGATCGCCTTCCGCGTAGGCTTCGCCGTTCCCTTTTAATGTGTCGGAGCCTTTTCTGCAGCTCGCCGCATCATCTGAGCGCAACCTAGGTAACCCACACTCAATGGTCCGCCAACCTTAAATTCGAAATTCGCCGGCACTCGCCTAGTCAGTAGTAACTTGAAGAATGGTAGTGACCAAATTTTGGGTAATACGCCGTCCATGCATTCGACCACCGCGCCGAAGTCACTCAACCATTTGGTCAAGACCTTAGGGTCGATAAACAAATTCCAATCGTGAATATGGCTTTGCGAATCCCTGATAAACCAATCCAACCCCTTGGCTGCAAACAACCAGGACATCGCCGTTCGGTTAAAAGTATGAAAGATCAAAGTTCCGTCGGGCTTAAGGACGCGCGTGGCCTCCTTCAGCGCATGTTTTGGTTCATGAATATGCTCCAGTACATCCATCATGCAGACCACGTCGAAACTTTGATCGGCGAAGGGCAGCGATTCGGCCCGGCCTTCCACCCAAGCGATCTCTTTTTTGAGATCCCTAGCCCGGCCCACGTTCAGAACACCGTCGCTGACATCAAGCCCAGTGCACTGCCAGCCCTGCGCATTCAAATCGAAAATCAGCAAGCCCCCGCCGCAACCGATATCCAAGAGCTTGACCGGTCGACTTTGGTAGCGCTCGCGAATGCGGTCAATGACCCAAGGATTGGTGGCCTTTTTTTCCAAGCGCAGAAGCGCTACCGCATCGCCTTCGGCCGTGTACCATTTATCACCTAATTCTTTATAAAATTCATTGTTGATCATGGCGCCACACATTCCAGTAGATGATTTGGTAAAGCATAAACAAAAAAGTCATCGCACAAGTCATCGTCAGCACGGTCCCGACTGAGGGATGGGATGTCCACCACAAAAAACCGGCCCAGATCAACACGACGGGATGGATGATAAACAGAATCGCGTGGAGCCAGTTTTCGAATCCTGAACAAAGCTCGACGTGCTGCCATTCGTCTTTCGAAATGACCACGCAACTCACTACGGATAGAACGCCGTAAATCCAAAATGCGTATTCACTGGGAGGCACGACTAGCAAAAAAGCCAAGCACAAGCCAAACATAAATGTATCAATAGGGTGCCCCCATCTCTCCCAGCGTCGAAGTATGCGCCGCTGATGACAATAGAATTCATCAACGGTCATAAACAAACCCTGCAATAAAAAGGGCGCGAGTTCCTTCATCTTAAGTCTTCCGCATCAAGCTGCTGGAGAGGGTCAAACCCGGCCCAAAGGCCATACTAATGACCGGTGTTCCGGGTTTAAGTTCGGGCAGCATCATTTGCCAAACATGCGGCAAAGTGGCCGAAGACATATTGCCGTGATTTTTTAAAATTTGCCGAGAGAAATAAACTTGGTCTTCGCTTAAAGCCAACGCTTCTTTGACCGCATCGATGATCCGCGGACCGCCGGGATGAATCGCGTAGACCGCGTCTGGACTTCGCCATGGTTTGACCAAGTCGCCGATGGCCCCCTGGACCGCCTTCGGCACTTCACGGGACAAGGTCATACGGAAGCCCTGCGCGGAAACGGCCCAGGTCATATCCTGCAAGGTCGACGGCGCGATGATTTCTTTTAAGCAGACCACTTCAAAGCCGTCAGCAGGCTTATCTTGAGAAACGCGGTAACGGATGACTCCGTCTGCGAATAGACTTTGAATCACCAGTTGTTCGGGTTCGTGATTCGAAGGATCGAAGTGAAGAGTGCAAAGTTCGGTGTGTAGAATCTCGGTGGAACGGCTGCCCTTCGCCATGCGAATCGCCGGGAGTGAGGCATAGCAACCCATGTGGTAGGCGTGCAAGCATTCCACTTGTCCGCCCCAGCCCAATTCGCTGACCCGCGCCTGAACTAAACTGGGCGATGAGTATCCGGTGCAGGTCACGTGAATGAAAGATTCGAAATCGGCCGCGCTTCCGACGGGATAAAGTTCCGCTACGGGACGCGCCAGGATTTCATCAAAAAAAGCCAAGCGTTCATCGATCGAAACGGGACCACGTCCTGGCATAAATATTTGCATCTCCTCCCAAGACTCATGAGAAAAATCGCGCAAGAAACTGCCACGCGATTCGATCTTATCAGGGCCGCAACCATAGCGGTTGAGAAGCTTTGCGAAGCGTGATGAATCCACGGTTTCGCTCAAACGACCGTGCGCTTGCGCCAGCCACTGAAGGGAGAATTCTTGAGGGACTTTGTAAGTGGGTCGATGACTCTGAAATCCGGATAGAAACAAAACGAGCCGCCTTTGTTGAAAGCGCGCTTGTTTAAGCGTGAGTGATGCGGGTCACTCCGATAACGCCTTTCAGTTTGCTCAAGTCCGTCATCACTAACGACAGTTGTTGAGTGTTACGCACATTCACGTCGAACGTGCAGATCGCCTTTAAATCTTTAGTCGTTCGTGCCTGGGCATTCAAGATGTTGATTCCATGGGTCGAGAATACCTCGCCCATCTTCTGCAAAAGACCCGCAGTGTCGTGGCTAACCACACGTACGGTGACCGTGCGCCCCGCTTCCGGCGAAGTTGAACCACTCCAATCGACGCCCATGCGTCGATCTTGATCCAATTCGAAGGCCTTGGGGCAATCGGCACGGTGAATGACGATGCCGCGGCCTAGAGTAATAAAGCCTAAGATCGGGTCCCCGGGGATGGGATTGCAGCATTTCGCGAAGCGCACCAGAACATCATCCAAACCATCCACGCGGATCAACGAAGCCGTGGCCTTCTTGCGACCGATGGCGGCCTGGAAGGCCTTCTTCAGGAATCCCTGCTCTTCTTTGGGAGCCTCGGGCTGATCAGGCACATTGATGTTTAATCCGGTCACCACCTGTGCGGGTGTGATCGTGCCGTAACCGACCTTCACCATCAGGTCGTCCGGCGTTGCGCAACCGTGATCGCGCGAGTACTTGGCAAACTCAGATTTTTCTATAGCGCGCTGAATGCTGAAGCCGATCTTACGCAAGTGCTTTTCAAGCATATCGCGACCGAGATCCATTGCGCGCTTGCGTTGTTCAATCTTGATATACGAGCGAATTTTCGACTTTGCCTTGGTCGTAACGCAACTCTTCAGCCAGTCTTTGGAGGGCGCTTGCGTTTTAGAAGTGATGATTTCGACCGTATCGCCGTTTTGTAACTTGTGCTTGAACGTGACCATCTTACCGTTCACGCGAGCGGCGACGATACGCGAGCCCACGTCGGTGTGTACGGCAAATGCGAAATCGATCGGAGTCGAACCCTCGGGTAAGTTTTTAACATCGCCCTTGGGGGTGAAAATGTAGATTTCGCTATCGAAGAGATCGGTCTTGAAGTTTTCTAAAAACTCGTCGGCGTCCGTATTTTGCTGATGCTCTTTAACAAGCTCTCGTAGACCATTGAACTTCTGTAGCGACTCGAAATCGACTTCGCCGTCGTTCCCCTCTTTGTACTGCCAATGCGCCGCGATCCCGCGTTCGGCCACGGAATGCATATCAAAGGTCCGAATTTGAATTTCAATTCTCTCGGCGCCGGGACCCATCACCGTAGTGTGCAGTGACTGATAATTGTTGTTCTTTGGCATGGCGATAAAGTCTTTAAAACGCCCAGGGATGGGCTTCCAAAGACTGTGCACCAAACCTAGTACTTCGTAGCACTCAGCGACTGAATTGACATTCACGCGAAAGGCCAGGACATCGTAGACTTGCTCGTAATCGATGTTGCGCGCCTGCATTTTTTTATAGATCGACCAAAGATGTTTAGGGCGGCCGGTGATGTCGAACTTAAACTTCGTTTTTTTCTCGATATCAGTGGCTAATATCCTTTTGACGTCTTCGATGTACTTTTCACGCTCACGTTTCTTGTGCGCGACCTTTTGCGCCAACTGATAGTAGGGCTCGGGGTAAGCGTAGCGGAACGAAAGGTCTTCGAGCTCTACCTTGATGGAGTTGATCCCTAAGCGGCTCGCCAGCGGCGCGTAGATATCCAGAGTTTCGGCAGCGATTCGCGCCTGCTTGTCCGGCGACATATGATTCAAGGTACGCATATTGTGCAAGCGGTCCGCCAGCTTCACTAGCACCACGCGCACATCTTTACCCATGGCGACGATCATCTTGCGGATGTTTTCGCCCTGCTTTTCGTGCGTGTTGCGAAACTTCATCAGGGAAATCTTCGTTACTCCGTCGACCATTTTCGAAACGGTTCCACCAAAGTTTTTTTCGATTTCCGCTAGAGTAGCGTCTGTATCTTCGACGGTGTCATGAAGCAGACCCGTAGCAATCGTGGCCAAATCCAGTCGCAGCTCGGCCAAAATAGCGGCCACGCCTAAGGGATGAATGATGTAAGGATCGCCACTGCGGCGAATTTGTCCGGAGTGAGCTTTTTCAGAGTATTCGTAAGCGCGTTTGATAAAGGAAAGATCGGCGTTGGGCGAGTAAGAGCGGATGAGTTCGAGAAGCTCATCGATGGTTTGAGGTTCTACCTCACTGACGCCTTCATTGACTGCGGCCTCGCTCATTTACTAATCCAAACCCGTCTGCGCAACGTGCATACATCTACAGACGGAAGATTTGCAGGAAAACTCGAGTCCTTTTGAGGGGTTTCGCTAGAAAGCCAGCGAAAAACCTCGGTCTGGCTACGTTCGGTCAGCCTACCTGGAGAGATCGCGCTGGACCTGTTGATCGGGGCTCAGGCCTTGCGGATCAACCGTATCAAAATACACCGAGCCAGCCGCCACTTCGCGCAGAGAGTTTACAACGTGTTTATTGTTGCGACCAGGAGCCGTGCACGTGTCACCCTTCATCAACTGTTTGGTGCGTTTAGCGACCAAAAGCACCAGAGCAAAACGGTTGTGCACTTTATCTAAACAGTCTTCGACAGTAATGCGAGCCACTCGCGAACTCCTACGTAAAAGTAATCCAGTACCCTATTGATTTTTCAGAAGATTTTCAATGATTTTCCGAATCTGCAGATAAGCCGAGTCGAAATCGTCATTCACAATCACGTGCTGAAAGTCCTGCGCTTGTGCCATTTCCTTCTGAGCGCTCTCTAACCGCTTCGCCAAATCGGCCTCGGAGGTCACTCCACGCTTAATAAAGCGCTGACGCAGCGCATCTATCGAGGGCGGCATAAGAAACAAGGTTACCGCCGACGGATATTCCTGAACCATTTTTTTGGCACCCTGCACGTCAATGTCCATCACGCTGACCTTCCCACGCTGGCCTGCATTTTCGACCTGATCACGAGGGGTGCCATACATCCGGCCATGCACGATCGCTGTCTCTAAAAAATGATTTTCGCTCTCGAGCTTCTTAAACTGCTCTTCGCTGACAAAATGATAGGGATGGCCTTCGCTCTCACCTGCTCGCATCGGCCGAGTGGTGAACGTGATGATGTCACAGGCTTGAGAATAATCACGCAGCAAACGCTCGAGCACGCTCGACTTACCGACAGCCGTTGGTCCGATAATGATCAGCATTTTCACGTGCGCTTTACTATTCAATGTTCTGCACCTGTTCGCGAAATGTCTCTATGATGGATTTCGCGTCGACCACCACTTGTGTCAGCGAAGCCAGCTGTGACTTTGATCCGATCGTGTTCACTTCTCTTAAAAGTTCTTGGCAGTAAAAATCCAATTTCTTGCCGCGCGCCGAATCATCTTGAATCAAAGCCCGGCAAGCCTTCACGTGTTCGATCAAACGAATGACCTCTTCGTGAACGTCCATTTTGTCGATCATCAGGGCCGTTTCCAAGGCCAATCGTGAGGCATCGAGCTCGCCCGAATCCATGGTAGCTAATCTAGACTTCAATCGGGCTTCGGCCAATTTCAAGGCTTCCCCGCGCCAGCCATCGACCTCACCAATTTTTGATTCCAAATTTCTGAGCTGGGAAAGCAATTCTTTTTTTAAGACTGAACCCTCTTTTGCACGCAAAAATTCACACTTCTGCTTAGCCTTTTTCAGCTGGACTTCGACCATTTTCAATTCGCCAGGCAAAAGACTTAAGCGATCCTGATGCTCCATCACGTAGGGCATTTGCAAAATATCGCGCAGGGACACGTCGTGCTTCACGCCGAGAGTTTTCGCTAGAGCTTTTAAATTTTTCGCCCAGTATTGAGCGTTCTGAGTTTTGATATTTACCGTTTGCAAAAGAGCTTCTTTGGCAGGACGTCGATGGATGTAGATATCGATCGTGCCGCGCGACCAGTCCTGGAAGATTTTGCGGAAATCATTTTCGAAGGGCGCGTATTCTTTCGGCAAGTGAAACCGCGTCTCGAGAAACCGGCCATTCACCGATTTCACGTGCACTTCGATTTCGAGCTGACGGTTCTTTGCCTGACTCGCGCCATATCCCGTCATACTGTTCATCCCGATACCTTAAGACGGCTCTGACTTTCCGGCAAGAAAGTTTTCGGTCAAATCTCGGGCCTGGGGGAAGGGATTCTCCACATCTAGCCAGCGAATTTCGGGATCGCGATTGAACCAGGTGCGCTGTTTTTTAGACAACTGGATTGTCTTTTCGGTGATCAGGGGGGCCAATTGGGTCTCGAGAATGGCACCATTCAAAAGCAGCATGCACTCACGGTAGCCGACACTTTGTAAAGCGGGCCATGACCCGAAGCCCTCTTCCACCAAGCGCTTAACTTCGGAAACGAGCCCGGCCGCCAGCATTTCTTGGGTGCGCTTCACTACTCGCGGCAGCAAAAATTCACGCTTTGCCGCGAGCCCCAGCTTAAGCAAGGGGAAGGGAAATGGTCGGGGTTTAAAATCTTTTTTAAGATCACTAACCTTGCGTCCACTGTCTTCGATAATGATCAGGCCGCGCGTGATGCGATAGGCATCGTTCGGATTGATGGCTTGCGCGTAATCGGGATCTTGACCTTTCAGCAGTTCATATAAATGCGGCAAACCTTCTTTATCCAACAGAGATCGAATCTTTTCTTCCGCGGCGGCCTTCGGTTTTGGGATGTCGAACATTCCTTTTTCGAGGGCTTGGATGTAAAAGCCGCTACCGCCGACGCCGAAGACCGGCCTTTGCGGAAGCTCGCGGGCTAAAACTTCAATCGCGAACTGACGATAATCGCCCGCGGTCAGGACTTCTCCGGGCTGCAAAAGATCGAAGAGAAAATGCGGCACTTGCGCGCGCTCCGCCAGACTCGGTTTTGCGGTGCCGATATCCAAACGCTTGTAGGTCTGCAAAGAATCACAATTCAATATGCAGCCCGAGAAATGTTCCGCGAGCTTTAGACCTAGGGCTGACTTGCCCGAAGCCGTCGGGCCTAAGATCAGGACAAAAGGATTCACACAATCCGGCCGAATTCGCGTTCTATTTCTGCAAAACCGCGCTTCACGTAAACCGGCCGACCGTGCGGACAAAAGCTCGACAGCGGATAATCATCCATTTGCGCGAGCAGAGCCTTCATCTGTTCGTTACTTTGACTTTGCCCGGCGCGGATCACCGAATGGCAAGCCATGCTGGCGAAAATATCGCCCACAATTTTCTCAAACGCGAAGCTGTCCCCGTTTTCGATCAATTCCAGAGCCAGTTTTTGCAAGGCCTCAGAAACCGAAGATTCAGAAACCAACGACGGAATGCTTTGCACCGCGATGCTCTCGGGCCCCATTTGCTCGATGGATAAACCCATTTTGTCGATCGAAGTCTTAACCTTCAATAAGGCTTCTACTTCCTCGGCGGAAAAATCGAAAACCATAGGTAGGAGGAGGTTTTGCACTTCGATGCTTTCGTTCTTGAAAGCTTCCATCAGCCGCTCAAAAACCACGCGTTCGTGCGCGGCGTGCTGATCCACCATGTAGAATGCCTGGGCATTTTGGCAGAGGATGTACGTGTGATTGAGCTGTCCGACCACATGCAGATCTTTCCATTTAAATAGGCTCGAATCACTCGCGGTCGCACTTACGCTAGCCGCTACCGCTGGAGCGGAATATGAATTGGAATAATCTCTCAACTGACTTAACGGAAATGACTTCGTCGAATACTGCGTTCTTTCGAGTTCAGGCTCCGAAAATCGGAGCGTGCTGACGTCGGGCAGAAATTCGGGCGCGCTACTGGATTTCGGCACTTGCGGGGCTAACTCTAGATCGGTTGCAAGCCACGGTGCTTTTTCAAGCGCTTCGCGGATCGTGCGACAAACAATTCTAAAAACACTCTGTGGATCGCGAAACTTCACCTGGGCTTTGGTCGGATGAACGTTCACGTCGACTTCTTCCGGGGGAATATCCAAACGAACACACACGGCCGGATATCCACCGTGCATCAGCAGATTGCGATAGGCTTCCATAACCGCGGCCGAAAGGCTACGGTCCTGAATCCAACGCCCTTGAACGAAAAACCACATGTTGCGATTCACGTTCATGGTTTCCATTGGAGAGCTCATCAGGACATGAACGCTTAGTCCGCCGCTTTCACCTTTACACTCGTAAAGCTTCTTCACGCCGAGGATTTGCGACGCACGGTCGATCCACGGCTGCTCTTTTCCCCAATGAAAAAGCAATTCCCCTCGGCTGCGCGCACGAAAGCTAACGCCCGGATTAGCTAGGGCCAAGGCTTTGAGCGAAGTCTTTATCTGACCATGCTCAGCCGCTTCGGATTTCAAAAATCGCAAGCGCGCCGGAACATTGGCGAAAAGCTCGTGCACGCGAACTTCGGTTCCCTCGCGCGCGGAGACAGCGGCGGGCTCGCAGATTTTTCCGAATTCGCTGGCCACGCGGTAAGCTTCGGGGCTGTTGCGCGTGCGTGAAGTCATGGTCATGCGGCTTACGGCGGCGATACTGCTCAGCGCTTCACCGCGAAAACCAAACGTGTGCAGTTTATAAAGATCTTCACTCTGGGAAATTTTCGAGGTGGCGTGCCGTTGTAAGGCCAGGGCCAATTGAGCCGCTGGAATGCCTTTACCATTGTCGTAGACTGAAACTTCGCGACCGCCGCCGTCGAATTCAACTTCGATGGTGTCGGCACCGGCGTCGATGCTGTTCTCGATCAATTCTTTGATCAAATTTGCCGGGCGCTCTAAGACTTCGCCGGCGGCGATTTTGTCGACCACGTCGGGGGCTAGAACTCGAATCATTGGTATTCCCTCTGAAAGCTCAGGGTGTAGCCAAGGTAGTCGGCTTTTTCATAGTAGTACTTTGCATCTACGCGCAAAAGATATTTACCGAAGCGTCGGGCGATCCCTAGATCAGCCACCAGTCCAATTCTAAACTCTTGAGAATCGAAAATGGCGGTCTTCACCGGCACTTTGAAGCGTGTGTACGTCCACATCACGCCGATTCCGTAAGTGGCTAGCCAATTGGTCGTGTCGATCAAAGGCAGCATGGCCAGTACATCACCAAAGAGCAAAAAGCCCGTCGGTTTTCCGCTAGCAAAACGAGAGTAGTAGTCTGGCTTATCCAACGAAAACCAAAAGTTAAAATCCAACGGTGGGCCGTCAAACAAAGTGCCCGGACCGGTCATGCGCATTCCGTACATCATCATGTCATCGGTGTAGTTTTTGCCGGAAAATTTCTCGGTGAAATTCACGATGGCGAAGGCACCACCCAGGTAGCGCGTGAAATAAAGCGGGGCCTTCCCCAAAACTTCTTCTTCTTCTTTTTCCCAGGCCTTTGAACCACTATTTTTTTCCGGTGCGGCGGCTTTCGTGGCTTCGGGCAAGGCGATGCGAATGTCCGTGTCAGGCACCCAGCCGGTTTTATTGCCGTATCGAATGCGATGAAACAACCCCATGCCGCTGGAACCGCGGAAGGCCTTCTTAGAAACCTGAACTTTGGTTTGATAACGAAGATAGTCTTGAACTTTCGCGTCGAAATCCGGTTTTTCGTAAATGGCCGCTCCGTCGACATAAATCAAAGCCTGGATCAACGCCTGAGACGCCGACGCTTTTTTATCTTGCGCGTTACTGGGGAGATGAATCCAAGTCGCGCATAGACCAAACGCGAAGCAAAGCCTCAAAAACAATCCCGGAGGACATTTTGCTTTGCCCCGCCACGCGGTCTTCAAAAATAATCGGAATCTCAATGCCATGAAGTCCACTCTTCAGCGCCCTATACTTCAGTTCAATCTGAAAACTATAGCCTTCGGACTTCACTAAATCCAAGCCAATCTTGTCCAAAGTGCCTGCTTTCCAGGCATTGAATCCTCCGGTCCAATCACGCAGCGGATAGCGCAGGATTTGACGCGCGTAAAATGAACCGCCGCGGCTGATGATCTTGCGGCTCAAACTCCAATTTGCAGTGGCGCCGCCAGCGACCCAACGTGATCCGACCACAAAGTCGGCGCCTCTTAAGGCATCCAATATTTTAACTAAATCTTCGGGGCGATGAGAAAAATCGGCGTCCATTTCGCACAAGCCTTCAAAGCCCTGCTGGAGCCCCCATTTGAATCCGGCGATGTAGGCCTTGCCCAAGCCCTCTTTGCCTTTGCGAGGCAGCAAGTGCACGTGCGGGTCCGAGGCTTGGATTTCGCGAACCACGTCCTGCGTTTTGTCCGGCGAATTGTCGTCGACAACAAGAATATCGACCACGGGTAAAAGGGCTCGGATTTTAGGAATGAGATTCGCGATATTTTCGCGCTCATTGTAGGTGGGAATGATCACCAAATTTTTCATCCCCGGTTCCTATCACGGAGACTTGGGGCTTGCCAAAGAAGAAGTCTTCACGGGAGCGGCAATTGGCGGGGCGCTCAAGGTCCGGCTACGCCGCGCCAGGGTGTGCGCTTCCAGGGCCTTATGATCCGCGGCTTTGCGCTCCTGCGCACGCATCTGGCGCTTACGCTCCACCAGCGGGGAGCGGGTCAGCCAGAAATCGGGATTGTCTTGTTTTTCGGCGAAAAAAGCGCGCACCATTCGCGCCGCATCTTGGGGCGAGCGCTTGTAGACCACGGGATCAAAACCGCAAAGACTGCAGATGAGAGACGATCTCCAGCGCATATAGATCAAAATTTCGGAACCCACGATAGTCAGACAAAACAACATCAGCGCGCGTGGATCAGGCTCACCCCAATAGGCTTGTCCGACGATCATGGCTAGAAGTACGGCAGCCACGACGTTGGTCAAGTCGACGTGTTTTTTGACGTAAACTTTGCGGTCCGCTTTGCAGAAAGCGCAAAAACAACGGCCACGAAGTCGAGAAATGAGCTTCATAGGTCTTATTCTACCCTACCGAGGCTATTCGAAAAGGCGAGTTTTGGTACTATTAAAAAAGAAGCCGAATTGAAATGCCAGGAGGGCAAGCATGTTCCAGGGTTGGAAGTTTTCGCTTATCGCTCTAGTTGCCTTCAGCACGACAAATGTCTGGGCCGAGGACGACGGCTCGTTCACTAACTACGACGCCATCGTGAACGAACTGAGAGCCGACGCTGAGTACAATCCCGAACCCGTGCGTGATGAACTCGGTTGGGACGAAGTCGCCATCAGCGGCGGAATGGCCCTAGCCACTTCATTTATTTCCATCACCGCGCCCAACGGTGCGACCGGCGGCGGAATGCTCAATGGGTTCGAACTTTTCACTGGCGCAAACCTGTTCTCGAAAAAAGCGCGCGGCGAAATCGGTATTCGCAGCTTCGCCCCCGGGGAGTTCGGCCGAGTGAGCGTCAATTTGCGTGAATTAGAAGCGCGCTTGATATTCCTGCCGGTCTTAGGTGAAAGACTGACCATGAGAATGGGCTTAGGACTCACCGCTCGCTACATGGATATCGACGGTCAAGCGAACGGAGTCAGCGTGCGCAGCGAAGCCACTAC
The DNA here is from genome assembly GCA_040381635.1 of Pseudobdellovibrionaceae bacterium. GTDB lineage: Bacteria > Bdellovibrionota > Bdellovibrionia > Bdellovibrionales > UBA1609 > JALHOQ01. The sequence continues at coordinate 4,618 of JBEIHA010000014.1, read as the reverse complement.
GCCGGCGAGCGCTGTGATTTTGGGTCTCGAACGCAAGCTCTCGCGCGCGATATCCATAGGCCCAGATTTGGCTTACCGCTCAGCTTTGAGCGCTTCGTTTGATAAATCCGCGTGGGATGCCGCAATTCGCTTGAAAGCAACGTTTTAAAAAACATAGACTGGCCATACATCATGACGAACTTCGACTGGCCACTCTTACGCGCGCGACTCAAAGAAGGCATTCTCGTCCTTCCCCATTTTTTTAAGAATCCGGTGCAGGGCATGCGTTTGCTTCCCGATTGGGACTGGCCCACGATGCTCGTTTTGCAAGGAGCCTTCGCCGCTGCTTGCGCCGTGATTGGTAATTTACTTGAACGCGATATTTTGGGCGTGTTCGTTAGCCTGGTGCTGGCGCCTTTGGCAAGTCTCGTCGTGATTGCGGTGGGCAGTGGGTTTTTCTACTACACCTTTTTGTTCATCTTTAAGCGTGAGATCCCTTTTCGTCAGATCTGGCTTCATCAGATTTTTGCGGCGATCCCCGTCTTATTGACTGCGGTCGCGGCCACCATAATTCCGCCGGTGATTCTTATCGGCGTCGCCGCCGCGATGTACTTGCTGTTTATTGGTTTCACCGAAAATTTTCACTTAGAACGAATCAAAGTTAAGAAACTAGTCATTGGCTTAGGTGCCATCTACGCCTTGTTTTGGGCCACGCAATTTGTCAGCTACAGCAACAAACACGATCACCTGCGCCTAAAAGCCACGCCCGAATCTTTGGACATTCTAGAAAAAGAACTGAAGTTCGAAGACTAAGCGTTTTATCTTTTGGTTAAGTGAACCACGCCTTTGCGTTCAAAAACCCCAAGAGATTTCTTTAAATAGACAAGCCCGTGAAATTCATTAAGACGCGGAAAAAAATAGAGCTGAAAATAACCATCGTCACCGTAGGCATTGATAATCATCGCGTTGTCTTCACCTTCAATGCCCATAAAGTTGTCTTGTTTGATGGGTTTCTTTTCGCCGCGCTTTCGGCTACTGCGAGTGCGGCTAAACTGCTTGCCGTTTTTACTCAAGCGCACTTCAAATTCACCCACCGCTTGCCCGGACTGCATCTCGGCACTGGTGAATAAGCTCACACTCCAAGGCAACTCCTTGGGATCCTCGAAAACCGCGCGTCCGATAAACGTACCGTTCAGCAGCTCTACTTGGGCCTGGTTCAGGGCTGTCCCGCCTTTCATCGCGCCGAAAAAGTCGGGAATCTCTACCGACTTCAAAAAGTCAGCGACCTGATCGCTGCGGTAAACGTCTTTCAACTTTTCAGCGCTTTGCTTCCAGTCCCTGACTGCGGGGGGCGGCGTTTGTACTGACGGCAAAGCCGGAGCGGCTTTTGCCCGTGTGGCCGCGGCTCCGACCGCAGCGTCCGGATCCAACATCGCCCCGGATGGTGCAGCGCCCGCCTTGGCTTGCGCCGCCGCCTCCTTCAGACGCGCCAATTGTCCCTCACCCTGCCTAAGCCCCAAATCGTAGATCATCAGCTGAACAATCTTGCCCAGAATTTCGTCCGCTTTTTCGTAACGGGCCTTTTGATCTTTCAAACGAAGGTATTCTTCAATGTCCACTTCGCCGAGGGCTTCAAGTTTTGATTTGAGCGCCGCAAATTTTCCGGCATCCGGATCAACAGGAATCGGCGGCCGGAGGGAGTATCCGACGAGAAGCGAAACAAGAGCGACCAGGGCAAAAACAATACAATTCTTCATAATTATAAACAGTAATTGCATTACTCACTCTGTTTAAACAGAGCTTTCGGTAGCGCGCGCGTCAAAATCCAGCTCGCAAGACCCGCGCGCCAAACGCAAGCGCCGTCCATCATCTAAACGCCGGTCGAACCAAACCCACCTTCGCCGCGCGAGGTGTCGGTCAGATCTTCACTCAATTCGATAGTGGCCTGAATAACGGGGCAAACCACCAGTTGCGCAATTCTCTCCTGATCTTGAACCACGAAGGACTCTTGGCCCAAGTTGATCAGAATCACCTTCACTTCGCCGCGGTAATCCGCGTCCACGGTTCCGGGCGTATTCACGAGCGTAAGTCCCTTTTTGATCGCCAGTCCGCTGCGCGGACGCACTTGGATCTCAAAGCCTTGAGGGATCTCCATGCTTAAGCCCGTGGGAATCAGCGCCCGTTCGCCGGGCCCCAAATTCACCGGTTCATCCAAACAAGCGCGGACGTCCATGCCGCTCGAGCCCTCGGTCTGATAGGCGGGCAATTCGCCCTTGAAGTGAGCCAGTTTTTTAAACTTCAATGTGATCGGTCCGACCGGACTTCCGCCAAACGAGGCGCCGCGCGCTTTCAATGCGTCGGCCACGGTTTTTTCGACCTGGCGGACTAGCCCACGGACTTGCTCTTCCATCTGTGAACGCTCGCCCAATTTTTCTTCAACGACGGCGCCCACAGTGCGCGCAATTTCTTGTACCGATTTTTTAAGTCCGACTAAATCCATAGGATCCTCCTTTAACGGTTTTTTACTGCCAAACGTCCAAAAGTTTTAGAGCCTCGTGCGGCTGCAAATCACCCATAACCATAAGCGAAACATCTTTTCTGTCAACGAACTTGGCCACGTACTCTTTCACCGACTTCACGGTGACCTGATCGATATCATGGATCACTTCGTCGATGGGCTTGTACTCTTCAAAAACCATTTCATTCACGCCAAGCGAATTCATGCGGTTTTCCATGTCCTCGGCGCCAAGCAGGATCTGACCTTTCACTTGCGTCTTAAACATTTCCAGTTCAGCCGAAGTAATGCCCTTTTTAGCAAAGCGCTGGATTTCCGTGCGAATGATCCTTAAGACCTGAAGGGCATTTTTGTCGGCTGTGCCGGCGTAAATCAATAGCAAGCCCGTATCGACAAAAGACTGAAGAAAGCTGTACACCGAATAGACCAAGCCTTTGTCCTCGCGGATCTTCTGATACAAGCGGGAGGTCACGCCACCACCAAGCAAATCGTTGACCACAAAGGATTCAAAGCGATCGGCCGACTTGTAAGAACACGAAGGCAACCCCACGAGCAAATGCACCTGTTCAGAGGAACGCTCAACAAACTCTTGTACCCGGCGCACCTTGGGGGTCTTGTGCTTTAAAACGCTCGCCCGCTTAGGAAGCTTGCCCAAAGATTTCTTGATCAAATCCACAACATGTTCGTGTTCGACAGGGCCAGCGACGGACACGATAACCCGCGGCCCGCGAAACATGGACTTGTAAAATTCGACGATATCTTTGCGTTGCAATTTGGCCAAAGTGTCTTCGGTGCCTAAGATCGGTGTCGCCAACTCTTGGCCTTCAAAGACCTTTTCTAAATAGACATCCAGAATGTATTCATCCAGCTGATCTTTCGACATCTGGATTTCTTGAATAATGACTTCGCGCTCTTTTTTGAAATCTTCGACCGAGAGCGTGGCGTTGGTGACAAGGTCGCTAAGTACATCAAGGGATAGATCTAAGTGCTCTTTTAACGAAGTCGCATGAAAGCACGTGTACTCGCGCGTGGTGTACGCATTCAAATCCCCACCCACGGCTTCTAAGACCGCCGCTAATTCGTAGGCATTGCGTTTGCGTGTCCCTTTGAAAACCAGATGTTCGAGAAAATGCGTTAGCCCCGCTTTGGAGGGCTTTTCGTGACGGGTGCCCATTTCAACGAACACCCCGACTGAGACTGCGCGTGTGAACGGATGGCTTTCGGTCACCACCCGCACACCGTTGCTTAAAACGGTCTTTTGAAAAATCGGCTTATAAGAATAAACTTTCACATCGAAAGCTTAAGTCGGAGCAACCCGCCGATCAAGCTGCGCTTTAAGCGATAGCCTGACGCGGCCTTAATCAAAAACCCAGACGCGACTTCGATACGCAGGTAGACAATTCAGCGTCCGCGATCTCGCGCGCCCGGAGGTTCATATTCGGTCCGGGGGGCACGACACCAATCACACAGCTACGAACGCCATCCAAACGCACCACATAGAGGTACGAAGAATCCTTACCATCCTGGTTAGAGACATTCAGGCGATAGATCAAGTTCGTGATAATATTCGAATTGGTCGGCCCACGCCATTCCACTTTAGTTGAGCCTAAATCGTGAAATCGCCCAAGGCGAGTCAGTTCAACGACCCGACCGCTGACTAGTAAAGACAATGAGTAGCGCAGATCGCCACCCGAAATAACCACCGTGTATCCGCCTTTACCGCGGCAGTGACCGGTGTAGAAATCGATTTCAGGCTGCTTTTCCAGCTCACTGTCTTCGATGGTGCGGCAATCGGCTTTGGCGATGCTGGTGTAAACCGAAGTGTTATCGGCCAAGACGTTAAAACCAGAGCTTAACAGAATCAGAGCTAAAAGTGTTTTCATACGACTCCCTTGTTGGCCTGGATCCTAGTCGGGATACTTCGGTAAATAAAGGAAGTTTGATCTTAGTGTATAGTTTCCATCTCAAAAGGCCAAAATCAAAAAAAAGGCTGGTGGTCACCAGCCCTAAATTGAAAACACGATGAATGATTTACCGATTTATTGCGGAGGCGTGTTCGGCAACAGCGCCTTACGCGATAGCTTGATACGGCCCGAACGGTCCACGTCCATGACTTTCACGTCG
>JBEIHA010000013.1:0-20865 GCA_040381635.1 Pseudobdellovibrionaceae bacterium | reverse complement strand
TTATTGCCCATGGGTGTGAAGATGGTGCTCACCCAAGTGCTGACGTCTTCTTTCCTGCCTTCGAGCAGTGGCGTGGCCGCGCTTAAGGGTGATCCTCGCTTCCAAATCTTCACCAGCCTTGGATAGCCCGAAGTGGTCAAAGAATCCGGGCCAAAATCCGTCGACACCAACAAGGTATTTTCGTCGACCCAAGTCGAACGCGACTTTGCCTCCGCCAATTGAAATCCATCATTCACGAACGCTTTTTTTATGGTGTCGAATTCGCGCATCGTTGAAGCGTCTTTGCCTCCGCGCGAAAGTAGGATTAAGCACTGCTCGAAAGCGGGCGGTAAACAATTGGCGCCTTTATAAACCCAATTCTCCTTCTCACGTTTAGCGAGCTTGTCCACGTCGAGGACGATTTCCCATTTGGGGCGCGCCTTCTTGTATTGTTCTAGGCTGGTGCGCCGCCAGATGCCGCGCACGTGCACATCATCCTGCCAGAAATTGTAGACGTAGCGGCCGGCCAGAGTGATTGCCGGTAAGCGGTCCTTGGCGAGGACGATTTCTTTGATCTCCTGTTCGTTCGCCTTGTAGTTGGGGAGTTGTTCGATCGCGCTTTGTGTTTCAGTGTTTCTTTCTTTCACCCAAGCCAATGGTTTTTCGCCTTGGACTTCTTCGAGCCAGAGGTTTTCGTCCAGCGGAGGCGGTGGGGCAGATTTCGTAGCGGACTTGCACGCGGTCAGCGTAAGGGCTGTGAGTAGGATAAGTAAGATGCGCATGCAAGCTCCTCGGTGAGGAGACATCTTAGTATTTGTGCCGGCGCTTGTTTAGGCTTACGCACCTGAATCGCGCGCCAACGCATTGCATTAATTGTCGGACTTAGGTCTAGTTTTAAAATATTTTTTTGTCTCATTCGCTTGTGTCATCGCACACTAGACGCGCCGCACCCAGACCTGGACTAGACCAAAGGCCTAAAGGAAACAGGACCTTGGTCGATAAGTTACCTGAACACGTTGGAGCACTTCGAAAGAGTTCATTCAGCAGTCCTGATTGAACTCCCTAAGATACTCCAAGGGCGGAGGGACAGTCACCCCTCCGGCTTTGGACGCCTCCAAAACTAACAATTAACCAGACAGGGTTGTCCTGTGAGCTTCGTCAGTCATCCCGGGTCACGGGCTGTGGGCGGGCGAAGTTTATGGTTGGTCGAATGGATTTCGGCTACTGGCTTAGGAGGCCACAATGGGCTTAAGAATCTCTACAAATATGGCGTCGATCACGGCGCAACGTACGCTGGCGAAACAGCAAACTCGCATGGAGAAAGCACAAACCGCGATTTCATCAGGCTCGCGCATCACGAAGGCGGCGGATGATGCTGCTGGACTGGCGATCTCTGAAAACCTACGCGGACAAATCGCGGGTATCAAGATGGCGCGCAACAACGCTTACAACGCTCAATCGCTCATTCAGGTTTCTGAAGGTGGATTGAACGAAATTTCCAATATCTTGATTCGCTTGCGCGAACTCGGTGTTCAAGCGGCGTCGGATACGGTCAGCGACGTTGAACGCTCGTTCTTAGATCAAGAGGCTCAACAATTGACCTCGGAAGCCGATCGGATCGCCAAGTCGACTCGTTTTGGTAACCAGTCTTTGCTCGACGGAAGCGGCGAGGAAATGGAATACCACGTTGGCCCCTTCGCTGACGAAGGTGAAAACGTCATCAAGTACAAAGTTTCTGCTGACGCAACTGCAGGGAATCTGGGTGTTGATGGAATCTCAATTTCGGATAAAGACGGTGCGCGTTCAACACTTCAGTCGGTCGATGAAGCCTTGGTGAAACTCGGCCAAATGCGCGCGGACTTCGGTGCGGTACAATCTCGCATGCAGATCACAACGAGCAACTTGGATATTCAAAACGAGAACTTGACCGCCGCAAAGTCGCGCATCTCGGATGCTGACTTCGCTTTCGAGTCGGCTGAAATAACTTCGGCTCAGATTCTGAACCAGGCGTCGATCGGGGTTCTCGCGCAAGCGAATCAGAACGGCTCGGCCGCTTTGAAGCTTCTCTAGTAACCATTCGTTAAGTTTGAAGATTCCGCGTGGGTTCCTTCGGGAATCCAGTGGATTGGTAAGCATACATTTATAATCATAAATAGTTTATCAGGATCACTTAAGTTTTTTGGGGGCCTCGCCCACAGACACTTGGTCTCCTTAAGCCCGCCCTGGGGTACCCACATACCCCGGGGTTTTTTTTGAGGATTAAGTATTTAGCCCTCCGTCTGATGAGTTAGGGCTTAGTAAATTGAGGAAAATCCTCATTATTGAGGATGGTACGTAGATTATTAAGACGAGCCGATAAAGTGCGAGCGTGGGCTTTCGATAAACGAAAATCCGCGAGGTCGATGATCCGCTCCATGTCCATGCGGTTCAAGGCGGACTTCCAGTTAAAATGGCTTTGCAGGATCATTTGTCTTAAGTTTTCGGTGCTCACTTCTTTATCTAGATGAAACGAATTACCGAAGTCGGAAATCACCAAGCCCAAGTCGCGATCCAATTGGACTTTGTCGATGTTCATGTCGTGGGTGGCGGTCAGGTATAAAAATAGTTTTAGATCCCCGTCGGCGTCGATTCTTTGCCAAAGGTGTTGTTCATCCTCTTTGAGGTACTTCGTTGGTTGGGCACTGTATCCAAACCACAATTGCAAAGCTCCATCCGACTGCGAAACCGTCAGAGGGATATTCAGCGGTCCGCCTAAAGCTTCGTTCAATTCAAAAGCCACCAGTTCGGGAAAGCCCCATTGATTATTGCGAAGAAGCGCCATCGAAACTTCGGCGATTCCATACAGTCGGTGGTTCTTCCGACCAGTTAGCCCGATAAACTGATCCCGCCGGCTAAGCTTCAATTGAATTTCCATTCGGTTTTTCAAGTGAAGGTAATCTTCCCTGGGGCCGGTCGCCCGCAGTTCCCAAAGCTGCTTTTGCATCAAAGTCAGGTCCGAAAAGTTGTGCCGTTTTTGCGTGGATTGTGGGATCTTGACTGAAGGTTGGCTAAACAAATCGCCTTGGCAATCATGGCGGGGCCCCTTCGCCCCGAAGGCGGGTATGGCAGAGCTCATAATCAGTAGCAGCATGCCAATTCTTGTCATGGTCCTAAGTCGGTTCAGCGTTTAAACGCAAAAGGTTAATGTTAGGATTGCTCATTGCATGCTGAGGGCCAAGATCTCGTTGATCAAAAACTCGTGGTCAACTTCGTTGGTCGGAAGCATGAAAAGGCCCGCTTTCTTAGCACCGGTTTTGTACGCCGTAGCATCGGCGTGCGAGCTTGCGAACAGGGGTGTCAACATGAACGGCAAAATCAGAACGAAGCCCCAGGACTTTTTGCAGGTGGGATTCGAAGTGCCAGCGGCGCGCCACTTGATGTTGCCGATCGCGTTGGCGCCTTTCGCCCGCGCGTTCGAAATCAAATATCGTACGGCTTCTCGCGCTTGTTGATTACACGAAGTCCATAGGAAGCCACCTTTTGAACCTTCGACAGAGCCCACCTCTTCACCGTCTTGGCTACCGGCTATGATGGGCATATCGGATTTGAATTCCGAGTAGCTGAAGTTGGCTTTGTGAGTGGAGCAAGCGCCGATCAAAAATGACATAGCGATCAATGCCGTGAGTATCTGCTTAAGCGAACGTTGAGCCATACTTGTTTCATCCCCCCGTCGTGGACAATATCTTGAGGGTAACACGTTGAGACCTTGACGTGCCGCATGCAAATTCAGCCAACCAATCCATCCCTGTTCATCTATATAAATTATTCGGCGGCCGAACTATCTCGCCGAAGGCCTATAAGACCTTGGCCTCATCTAGTCCGGAACACAGCAAGTCATCGCTCTTGCTCGAATTCACCTAAAGACACTCAACTTAGGTCTAGTTCACGCAAGACTTCGGTCTAGTTCTCCTCGACTCGACTTTAGTTCAACCGGACCTCGCCGAATAGCTAGTCAAGCAAGCAGTGGATTGGGTTTGCGGGACTAGAGATTGCGAAGAACGTGACTGAACTTTGCGAATACTCGTTTGAACTCCTGCCAGGTTTCTCTCTTCTGCTCCAACGTGTTTAACCCAAGCCGCAGGGAAGCGTGCGCTTTCTTCAATAGTGCTCGAGTAGGATCGAGCCAGAGGGAAGCCGGGCAAAGTCGCCCACTACTTTAAAGGAGGACCCCATGGGTCTTAGAGTCTCAACAAACTTGTCGTCCATCGCGGCGCAACGTTCAATGACCTTGAGTCAGCGCGAGATCGGTAAATCGTTCGCGCAATTGTCTTCAGGTTCACGCATCACCAAAGCAGCGGACGATGCTGCGGGCTTGTCGATCAGTGAAACCTTAAAATCCACCGTGCGTGGATACCAACAGGCGCAACGTAACGCCAATGATGGTATCTCGATGGTGCAGGTGTCCGAAGGGGGCTTGGGCGAGATCTCGAATATCTTGACCCGCATGCGTGAACTCGGTGTGCAGGCTGCTTCCGATACCGTGGGTGATACTGAGCGCGGATTTATCGACAAAGAAGTTCAGCAGTTGAAAAGCGAAATGCAACGTGTGGCCAAGACCACTCGTTGGGGCGATCAGAACTTGCTTGATGGCACGGGCGCAGATTTTGCCTTTCAGGTCGATATCAACAACGACGACTTCAACGATCGCATCGGCTTTGACGCTTCCCAACAGGACTCTACGATTGATACTCTAGGTGTAGAGGGTTTCAACTTCGCGGATAAAATGGATGCTCGTCAAGCCCTGGAAGTATTGGAAGATGCTCAGCGTACGGTGAACGGCTATCGCGCCAATTTAGGTGCGATCCAGAATCGTTTGATCTCCACCAGCGAAAACCTCGGCGTAGCAGTGGAAAATTTCTCGGCTGCGAACTCGCGTATTCGTGATACCGACGTTGCACAATCTTCGGCAGAGCTGTCGCGCAACAACATTTTGTTGAACGCTTCGGTCGGAGTTTTGGCACAGGCCAATAATCAGCCGATGTCCGCTTTGAAGTTGATTGGTTAACTAGGTTTTCACTAAGGGCCGCCGAAAGGCGGTCCCCAATATAAAAAATATGTAAGTAAAGGAGGGGTTTAGTTCCTTTACCCTTCCGGTACCTTACCTACCCGGGCAGAGCCTTTTTTGCCCGGGGTACTGGCGAGACACGACTAGATATATATAAAGTCGGTGTAGCCATTTGGTGAGGTTGCTTAGGTCTGATAGCTTTACGTCTTGGGACCATTCATCAGTCCTGTTTGATACATTCTTAAGGCTTGTTTTCCTATCCCTACGTCTAGAAAAAGCGCGTTTTCACGCGACTTCGGTCTAGAATGCTCGACCGCGACTTTAGCCATCCCCCGACTCGCCGAAAGGTTTGTTGTCAGGGGCGCTCGACCTAGTCGTCTAGCTCTTCTGAAAAGATAAACAACTAAATAACAACTGTCACGTTGGTCAGGTGAAGCGAGATTTTTCGCTTCACCAAGCTGAGTAGGTACGGCTTTGCCTTCGCGACGAAAACAAGGAGAACAGTCATGGGAATGAGAGTAAGTACAAACATCGCGAGCATCAACGCTCAAAAATCGATGGCCAGCAGCCAACGCGAAATCGCTAAGTCTTTCGCGCAATTGTCCTCGGGTTCACGCATCACCAAGGCCGCCGACGACGCTGCCGGACTGTCGATCAGTGAAGGTTTGAAGTCGACGATTCGTGGCTACAGTCAAGCACAGCGCAACGCCAACGACGGTATCTCGATGGTGCAGGTCGCGGAAGGTGGTTTGGGCGAAATCTCGAACATCTTGACCCGCATGAGAGAACTGGGTGTTCAGGCCGCTTCTGACACGATTGGCGATACTGAACGCGGATTTATCGATAAAGAAGTACAGCAATTGAAGCTAGAAACTGAGCGTATTTCGCAAACGACCCGCTACGGCAAGACCACATTGTTGAACGGCCAAGGCCCGCGCTTCGAGTTTCAAGTGGATATCAATAACAACGATTTCAACGATCGTATCGGTTTCGAACCGTCCGAGATTCATGCAACGACGTCGGCTCTAGGAATTGATGGTTTCAATTTTGGTGACAAGCACGATGCTCGTGCCGCTCTTGAAGTTTTAGAAGCTTCGCAGCAGACGGTGAACGGCTTTCGCGCAACTTTGGGTGCGATCCAAAATCGACTCGTGTCGACCACCGAAAATCTTGGCGTGTCCATCGAGAATTTCTCCGCCGCGAATAGCCGCATCCGTGATGCCGACGTTGCCCAATCTTCCTCGGAGATGTCGCGCAACAACATCTTGCTCAATGCTTCGATCGGAGTTTTAGCACAGGCAAACAATCAGCCAATGGCTGCGATGAAGTTGATCGGTTAATGGCTTAATCTGAATCTGGAATCTGGATTGAGAGAAGTGGGGTGATTCTCCTCCCCACGGACCTTACCTAACCCGGTTATGTTTTTTAGCGTGACCGGGAGTTTTTGAGCTGAGGGAATTGGCCTTTGAATGTGGAGTTGGGTATACTGCGCCCAAGATGAAGCAGCCATTGCCGATCGATCCATTGCTTCCACAAATTGTGGAGGCGGTTCGTTTAAAACAGAATGTCGTATTGACCGCTACCCCAGGGGCGGGCAAGACGACGCGATTGCCGCCTGCATTGCTGAACGCCGTTTCCGGAAAAATTTTGGTACTTGAACCCCGCCGCATGGCTGCCGTTGCCGCAGCAACAAGAGTTTCTGAAGAAACCGGTTGGAAGTTAGGGCATGAGGTCGGCTACCAAGTCCGTTTTGACACCCGAGTATCCCGTGAAACTCGACTTTTTTTTGTTACAGATGCTTTGGCCTTGCGCCAGCTGGTCAGCGATCCCGAGTTGAACGATGTCTCATTGATCGTCATCGATGAATTTCATGAACGGAACCTTAATCAAGATCTAATGTTGGGTTGTCTGCGCGAGCTTCAAGAGCTTGGCTCACCCATCAAGATTTTAGTGATGTCCGCGACCTTGGACATCCGTAAGCTTTTGGACTTTTTGCCGGGTTCAGTGCACGTGGATGTTCCAGGCCTAGTGTTTCCTCTGGAGATCCGTCACGCCTTAACGCCACTGTCTTCTCGTACGGACAATATTTTCGTAGAAAGGGTGGCGAACGCTGTTGAAGCGGCCCTGCGCGAGTGCTCGGGCGATCTTCTGGTTTTCTTACCTGGGGTCGGCGAGATTATGCGCGTCCGCGAAAAACTGGAAGGGCGCCGTTGTCCTCGCGAAATTCAAATTTTGCATGGTTCGCTGAGTTTGAATGAGCAGCAAAAAGTCTTACGGGGGTCTTTGATCGCGCGCGTGATTTTGACCACGAACGTAGCCGAAGCGTCGGTTACCGTTGACGGCGTTGCTGCGGTCATCGACTGCGGTTTAGCGAAGATCATCAATACAGATCACAAAACCGGTTTTTCGGCCTTGGAGCTTTCGCGCATTGCCTATTTCAACGCGCGCCAACGTTCGGGTCGTGCCGCGCGGCAGGGCCCAGGCATTTGTTGGCGTTTGTGGACGATGCACGAAGAAGTCACTTGGCCCGAAGAGATGCCCGCTGAAATTGAACGATCGGATCTGGCGCAGGCCTTCTTATTCCTCGCGCACACGGGAGTTTCGGATTTTGCGGGCTTCGCGTGGTTAGACTCACCGCCGACGGGGTTGATGTCTATGGCGTCACGCTCGCTTCGCGCGATGGGGGCTTTGGATTCTTCAAATCGTTTAACTGATCTTGGTCGTCGATTGATCCAGTTTCCACTGCCTCCGCGTTGGGGGGCCTTGCTTGCTTTGGGCGAGAGCTTAGGCTTGGGCGCGCTGGCCGCACGAATGGCCGCGTTGTTGAGCGAGCGCGATTTGTTGGCGGATGCGCGTTCCGCGCCAACCACGCAATTGGAATGCGATTTGTTGTTGCGCCTCGAGTTGTTAGAGGAATTTGAAAATGGAAAGTCTAGGCACGTGTGGGCACCGCCCGTGCTGGATGCCGTTCGCCAGCTTGAGGGAATGATCCGCAAGGATCCGATCGCGGCCTCTTATTCGAGGGCGACGGCTGTACGTAAGCTTCTTCTGCTGAGTCAGCGAGATCGTTTGGCCCGGCGCCGGGGTGGTAGCGAGCGCGCCCTGATGACCGGCGGGCGGGGAGTGAAGTTGTCGCCTGAGACCCAAGTGCGCGATTCTGAATTTTTTGTGGCGCTGAATGGTATGGATCGCGGGGGCAGTGCGGATACGGTGATTTCGGTCGCTTGCGGGATTTCGAAGGATGTGGTCTTGAGCGTTCTGAAAGATGTGATCGAAGTTCGCGAAGACATTCACTTCGAAACGGACAAGGGTCAGTTTTTTGCACGCCGGGTGCGCTATATTGATGATTTGCCGATCGATGAACCTTCGCTGACTCCGGTCGATCCGGCATCGGTGGGTTCGCGTCTTGTGGATGTCTTGGTGGATAAGTGGGATTGGTTTGTGGCTCAGCACGAAGGTTTGTTAGGGTGGATGCAGCGTCTGCGTTTCGCCGAACCGCATGACTCACGATTTTCGTTATCTGCGCATCAGATTCGCGATTTCATCGAAATGGCGGCTTACAACAAAACTTCAATCCGGGCAGTTTTGGATCAAGACTTGGTCAGTTTGCTTGAGGGCACATTGGACCGCACATGGGTGAACGATTTTAAGGCGCAACTACCCACTCATTTTACGGCGGCAACCGGTCATGAGCACAAAGTTCATTACAATGAGCCCCACGCCGCGTACGTCGAGGTTCGCTTGCAAGAAATGTTCGGCGTGATCGTAACGCCCCGAATTTTGGGCGGCAAATTGCCAATCACTTTTCGCTTGCTCGGTCCCAACTATCGCCCCGTGCAAGTGACCAGTGACATCGGCGGTTTTTGGAAGGGCGCTTACATTGAAGTGCGAAAAGAACTGCGCTCGCGCTACCCCAAACATTCTTGGCCAGACGATCCACTGACGGCCGTACCTGAAGCGCGGGGTCGCCGAAGGAGTTGACGTTTCGCCGCATCGCCGCTTGCACTTGGCTGTTGGATCCTTACACTTAATTTATTGATTTATCTTTTTTAACGGAGCAGTTGATTATGATTCGATTTGTGAAGTCGGTCGTCCAAAGTGTTTCATTGCTAATTGTCCTTTCCGGTTCGACGGCCGCATCCGCGGCGCCTAATGTCTTCGACGGCAATTGGCTTGGCAAAGGCACCTATGTCCTTAACGGCGATCTCACCCAATGTTCTTTGGTTGATTTTCGGTTCAGCATTGCCCCAGGTGAAGTCACCTTTCTAGGCGGTCGCCGCGTTTGCGATAAACACGAAGAAGAATTTTATCCCGTCACCATGCAGTACCGCGACGGCAAAGTCTTCTTCGCTGGCGAAGTCGTCGGCACTTACGACGGCAACCAAATGGAAGTCAGTTCACGCGTCCCCGACGGCGCCACCTATCGCAACTGGCGCATGACCATGCGCCGTCAAGGCGAACACCTGATGTACGAAGAAAGTCGAACCATGGACGGCCAAACCACCCCGATGATTAGTTTCGCAGGAATATTCTTAAAGGCTCCTTAATTGAATCGGAAAGCCTCCCCTTGGCGCCGCGGGTCAAGTGGACCCGCGCGAAGTGAGCTGCCCTGAAGTGAGCATGCGCCGAACTCACGAAAGCATCGCCGACTCGCCCCCCGGGCCACACCACACCAATCACCAAAGTCGCGATTTTATTTCAAATCGTTATGTTTTGGGAAAACCATGCCGAAACAACCTTTGATGAATATTAAGAATGTCGTGCCAGCACCCATTCTCCCGATCGAACCCAAGCAACGGGTCGAAGGGAACGCTAAGACTCGCCAGGCGGGCGATCGGGACGGCAATGGTCGGCGCGAACAGCCCGAACCGGAAACAAAACGCAATCTATCCCAGCAAGAATTTGACGATGCCCTAAAGGTTCTCGCCGAAACGCCAGGACTTAAATCCAACCAACTCGGCATCAAGGTTGAGGTTCAAGACGGAATTCGCATCATCCTCATCGTCGCCCCCGACGGCTCTATCGTGCGCCGACTCTCTGAGAGCCAGCTGTGGTCAGCCACCCGCGACAAAGATCGCCAGACCGGCAAGTTTCTAGACAAAGCGATGTAGTCATTTAATTGACTCACGGTTCGTAAATTTACCCTGCGACAATGTTTAAACGTAGGGAGATAAAATGGCCGGGAAGATATCATTCAGCGGGCTTGCCTCAGGGCTGCCGCCGAACATTGTGGATCAACTTGTAGAAGTTGAACGCATCCCCATAAAGACGATAGAGACCAATAAGGCCAAGCAGGAGGCGCGCCTCAAACTCGTGCAGGAGCTCGAGACCAAACTTTCCGCCATCACCGGATCTCTGGGTGCGCTAGCGTCGACCAAAGGATTTTCAGATATCAAGCTGACTTCCGGAGATCCCAATGTCATCAACGGCATCGTTGATCCCAGTAGCGCGGTGAATGGCAACTGGAACGTCGAAGTCATTGAACTTGCGCAAAAAGCCGCGGCGATCACCAACGGTTTTCCCGACAAAGACAAAACCAAAATCGGAGTCGGCTACTTCAGCTTCGAAACCCCGGACGGCGAAAAAGAAATCTACATTGGCGGGGAGAACAGCACTCTCGAGGGCGTATCCAAAGCTATCAATAGCAGCGGACTTGGCGTGAAAGCCAGTGTCATCAACGACCGTAGCGACGAAGATGAGCCTTACAAGCTGATGATTTCTGGTGATGCCGTAGGGAATGAAAACAGTGTTAAATACCCGACGCTATATTTCCTCGACGGCGATCAAGATATTTACTTCGACCAAGAAAAAGAAGCCAAGAACGGTCGCGTGAAAGTCGACGGTTTCGAATTTGAAATCGGCGACAACAAAGTTCCTGACATCGTCCCGGGCGTTACGTTGGAGTTGAAGCAAGCGAATCCGGGCCGCACCGTAAACCTCAGTGTGAAAGAGGATATGGAAGTCGTCACCGGAAAAATCAAGACCTTTGTCGATGGCGTTAACGGTGTACTGAGCTTTATTCAGGCTCAAAATAAAATGGGTAAGGATACAGATACGTCCAGCACTTTGGGCGGCGATAGCTTAATCCGTGGGGTAGAAAATCGCATTCGCTCATTGATCCAAAATCCCCAGTATGGCGTGAAGGGTGACGTCAATCGAATAGCCCAATTGGGGATTACGTTTAATCGAAACGGTATACTTGAATATGACGAAAAGAAATTCAACGACACGCTCGCGAAGAACCCCGTGGGCGTTCAGCGGTTCTTGGCTGGCGACGGGTTCCAGACCGGATTTATTCCAGCGGTGAAGCGCGAAATCGGAACCGTAATGAACGCGGCCTTTGGTCCGATGGCGATACGGAAAAAGGCCCTTCAAGACCGCATCGGACAGATGAACGATCAGATAGCGAACAAAGAGCGTCAACTGACGCGCAAGGAAGATCAATTGCGCAACAAGTTCGCAAAGCTTGAAGAAACCATGAGCCGGCTAAAGGGCCAGGCCGGTCAAATTCAGGCCGCTGGAATGGGCGGCGGTGGCGGGATTCCCGGTCTTGGATAATGATTTAAAGTTTTAATTAAATGTAACCGAATGAGAACTATATGAAAAGTGGCGTGCAAAAATACAAGCAGACCTCGGTACAAAGCGCGAGCCGTGAGAAAATCCTTCTCATGCTTTACGAAGGTGCCATTCGTTTCGTGAAACAAGCGATGATCGCCATCGACAAGAAGGACATTGCCGACCGCGGGATGAACATCGGTCGAGCCTTCGACGTGATTATTGAACTAAACAATTCATTGAATCACGAAGTCGGTGGCGAGATAGCGAAGAACCTTGAACAGCTCTATATGTTTATTACCGAGCAGTTAACGAAGTCGAACGCGACTGGGCAGAAAAAGCCCCTTGAAGATGTATTGAAAGTTCTCGAAACGCTTTACTCAGGATGGGTTGAGGCGATTGAAAAAATTAAGCGCGAAGAAAACGCTAGTAAGTAGAGTTTTTCTTTCAAACGGTCATGGAGGGCCAATGGACACGATCATTAATTTGCTTCAGGACAAGAATTACCATCTTGGTAAGTTTCTTGAACTCAACGAAAGCGAACTCTTGAATTTCACCGAAGGGAACTTCGATAATCTCGAGGTATTCTATCAATCGCGCGAGACCATTTTGGATCTCGTTCGTTGCATTGATCGCTTGATTGAAGCCGCCGCCAACACCGAGGGTGCCTTCGAGTCAAAAGTGTCCGATCAAAGCAAAAAGGACATGGTCAACGCCATGAATTCAAAGAATGATCTGGTCCAGCAAATTTTGGCGCAGGACTTACAAATTCTTTCGGTGATTGAACAAGCGAAGTCACAGATCATTCGTGAGCTGCGCACGGTCCAGGCAGGTAAAAAGGCCATCGGCCATTATAAGCATGGCGAGGCTCCGGCTAAATTTGACGAAGAAGCCTAACGGATCTTTGACTGGACGGGGTGATTCCGTCTAGCCCTTGGCCTGGAAAAAGACCACGGGACGCACTTTAAGCCGCAATCAAATTTGGCACCACGGTTGCTCAACAGATGGAATGTTGGAGGCCACCGTGGAACTAAATCGCCTTCTGCCTACAGCGGAAGTCTTGTCCAGCAAAATCAGCGCGATCAAAGAACGACCGGGACTCGACCTGATCGATCTTTATATGATTTTGCAGATTAACCCGAATGACAGTCTGATCGCCATGGAATTAGCGAAGCGTTTGCGCGCTAGGAATCGACTGGATGAAAGTGCGCGAATTCTGCGCAACGTAATAAAAATTGATTACCGATTCGAGACTCTGGGCGCCTTGGCCCAAGTTGAATATCAACTCGACGAGTTGGATTTGGCCTTTGGCCACTTACAGCAGGCCATTTTGATAGCACCGGAAAACGCCGAAGGTCTTTTTGATGCCTTTAAAACTTTGGGAAATATTTTTGTTCGCAATGGCGACTTCGATTCCGCCGAAGACAATTATTTTAAGGCCCACCGACTAAATCCGCGCTCAGACCTTTTGCACGTGAACTTAGGGACACTTGCCGTGCAGAAGCAAAATTGGGATGAAGCGAGCGAAAAATTCCGTGCGGCCCTCGACCTCAATCGAACCAATGATAAGGCTTGGGTCGGTTTGGCCCTTTGTCATCGGGTGAAGGGGGATTGGGAACTTTCGTGGGGCAACGTAGAAGCTGCTCTCGAATACACTCCGGTGAACGAAGTGGCTCTAGGTCTCGCCCTCGATTGGAGCACCTATCAGGGGCGCGAGTTTCGCGCCCTCGAATTGATCCGTCAATTTCTGATCGAAGGTGGTTGGAACGAAAAGCTTTCGCTGGCCTTCGTGTGGCTCAGCTACCGACGGGGTGAAGCGGCCTGCGCCAAGCTCGAACTCGAACGCCTGTTGGCGGTAAATCCGAAAAACGATCAGGCGCTAGCATTAGCTGCCGATTTGAGGAATGACAAATGATCGAAGTGGTAGAAGCCGCCAATGGCGAAAAAGTGATTCGCTTTGAAGGACGACTTTTGGCCTCTCGGTTCAACCCGAGTCAAGAGGCTCGCGATTGGTTGGCGCGACGGCCCGAATTTTTGACTAAGGTTCGGACCATCATAGTGTTGGGCATGGCCTCGGGTCATCACATCGCCGAGCTTGTTGAAAAAACCGAGGCGAAAATACTGGTGATCGACACGAACGAGCAAATTCTAGAGACCTCACAGACGATTCAGTCCTTCCCCACAAACCGCGTGGTCGTTGAGCACGTTAGAAACTCGCGCGATCTGCGTTCCAGGGTGCAAGTGAAAAAAGCGGTTGCGGAAAGCTTCATTGTTTTGGCGCATCCGGTATCCGCTCTATTGGATGGCAAGGTTTATGACGAATGCCGCGCGCAACTCTTGGGCCGAGACTGGGGCGCTTTGACTTGGCAGTGGAAGTTGCGCAACGGGCCGGACTTCGACACGAATTCGCGGATCGACGGTGCCCCATTCAATCCACTTACCATTTACGATCTCGAGCAAACTGAACTCGTGCAGAACTCCGAAGAACGGGAAAAGCTCCTGTTTCGCGCCTTACGGGAGCTAGTGAAGTAATGAAGATATTGATAATAAATCTTTTGCGTTTAGGTGACACGATCATGACCGTCCCGGTCATTAATGGTTTACACGAGCGAAGATCGGACTCCCAGATCGATCTTTTGACCTTTAAGCCGGTCGCCTCCTTGCATGCGATGATTCCCCATGTGCGAAGATGGTGGACCTTGGATCGCGAAGAATTGCAAGACGGTTTAGGTCGGGCCGATATGCCCATTTTGTCTTCGTACTCGGTTTTGCAAGAGCAGCTGGATGTGATCAACGCCGAAAAGTATGACTTGATCATTAACCTGACACAGACCAAATTCAGTGCCTATATTGCCGGCTATTTGAAATCGGCGGATCGTTTGGGCCTGACCTATGATCTTAAAGGTCTGCCGCATTTCTATTCCCCCTGGTTTCGCTATTTAGATGATCGAGCCGATGGCGAAGTGGATGACGTCTTTCATCACACCGATATTTTTGCGCACGCCTGCGGGCTTGGTAATTCTCAATTGGATTGGAGTATGAAAGTCACCGAAAAGGGCGAAGCCGAGGTGAAGTCCCTGGATTTGGGGGCGGGTGAGGTGATTGTGCTTCAACTCTTTACCTCAGACGAAAAAAAGAATTGGCCATTGGAAAAATGGATCGAATTCGCCAAGACCATTAGAGCAGAACGACCCTTCACTCGTATCGTGGCGCTTGGATCACCCGCCGAGAGAAGCAAATTGATTGAATTCGTTCAGGCCGGCGACTCCGATGTCGTACCCGCGATACTATCGTTAGAAGGCGCACTGGCGCTGTTGAATCGTGCGCAAGTTCTGGTTACAGGTGATACCAGTATCAAACATTTGGCGAACGCCGGTCGGGCGAAAGTCATAGAACTCTGTATCGGCTGGAGCGATTCACGCCGCACGGGTATTTACAAAGAAGACTCACTGATTTTACAAGGTGTGATCCAAGCCGCCACCGTTAAGAGTCTGGTCTGCGCCATCTTGAATGACGACTGGAACAGTATCGAAGCGACCGCTTCGCAATTCAAAGCCGACCTAAAAATTGAACGTAGCCGCGAGCTTAGTTCCGGTTTTTGGTTTGCCCAAGATTTGACCGAGCCGAACAGTGAACGCTTGGTGACCACCTTGGTGGAGCGCTGTGCTTGGAAAATCACTCTAAACCGTGAGCGACAAAAAAAGTTTTCAGAATTTGGAAGCGAGGGGATCGCATTAAGGCGCGAATTGCGCACCTTAATTTCTGGGCAAAGCGAAGTGCCGGTCCTTGCTCATTTGGACTTCTTGGAAAAACAAGAAGAAGATCGGAGTTTGGCCGTGAATTCAGAGTTAGTGACCTTGCGACGTGAAAAGCCCATCCGTGCTGATCTTTTGGATATCGCGGGTTTCCGCAAGAAGCAGATTGAGTTGGAGTTCACGTTTCAGCATCTCGAACACAAAACCAAATTGATTCGCACCCTCAAATCGAACTGGACGGAGAATCTATGAATGAATCGCCCGATAAATTGAAAGCCGCGCTCGAAAGACTCGAGACATCGACCCGAAAAGTGATCGAAACCCGCGGATATTCCAAAGACGCGAAAAGCCTAAAACTTCTTGAAGAAATGATTAAGGAACAATTAAAGAATGCGCATTCTGGTTCTTCAACTCGCACGATTCGGTGATATCTACCAAACTTGGCCCGCGCTGAAGGCGATTCAACGTCTGAATCCCACCGCCGAGCTACATGTTCTGGTCAGACAGCGTTTTCGCGAAGCCTTGAATGGTATCGATGGTCTTGTCGTACACAGTTGGCCGACCGCTGAAATTTTAGAGCCGATCTATATGAAGGGTAACGAGAGTGAAGCGCACGAGCGGTTGCAAAAGGTTCTAGCACCATTGCGTGCACTGGAATTTCACCGGATCGTGAATCTTTCGTTTTCCCCGATGTCGAGTTTTCTGGCGGATATTCTGTCTCACGGTCACACCGTGACCACTGGCTACACGCGATTCGAAGACGGTTTTCTAAATATACCAGACGACGCCAGCGCCTACTTTTTTGCCCAGGGCGAGATTGGCAAGTCCAATCGCTTTCATATCACTCAGATTTTTTCGTTGGTCGCGCAATCGGATCTCATTGAAGAAGATTTTCGCGCGTTCGCTGAAGAAAGACCTCGAAAGAATCAAGTCGTGGTTCATCTTGGTGCAAGTCAAAGCTTACGGTTGTACCCGGCTCAAAAATGGGTTCAAGTCCTTCGTGCGGCTTTGGCGCAGGGAAATGAAGACTGGATTTTGGTCGGCAGCCCCGAAGAAATGTCTTTAGCCGAGTCGGTAAGCGCGCACGTTGCGCACGCCCGTTTGAAAAATCAAGTGGGTCAAAGTCGGCTTCCCGAACTGATGAACCAATTGGCCGAATCAAAGCTATTCGTAGGCTGTGACAGTGCGCCCGCACAGATGGCGTCGCTGACGCAGACGCCGATCTTGCAATTGACTTCGCTGACCGCGAACTTTTGGACCACGGGTCCGACCAGCGCGGGCAGCCGGGTGATTTATTCGGAAAACTTAGCCGACATTTCGCCAGACCGAATAGCCGCCGAGGCACGCGCTATGCTTAACGGAGAGGCACCCCTCGGTCCGTGCGCCATAAGATTAAGTGCGCTCAGGCCTTACGAGCTTCACGATCTCAATTTCAATAATTTCTCGTGGCAATTGATCGAAGCGCTTTATACCCAGAGCTCATATCCCGAAGCCGAAACCCAAAGTGATCTTCTCGCTTTCCAGCGCTTGTTCGAAGTCAGCGAACTCGCACTCGAGCAGGTGGAAAGCTTTAAGATTCCCGAACGCAGAAAAACCTCATCTCTAATTTTAGCCAATGTGGATCAAATGATTGCCGAAATTGGTCGCCTAAATCCGCGTGTCAATCCTTTGATCCAGTGGTTCGAGACCGAGCGTTTGCGGATTCCTCCGGGAAAAGCCGAAGATACGCTCGAGGCGATGAGAAGACTTTTTTCGGATCTGCAGACCATTTCGTCCGTTTATCGACGTTACGACGAACCCGGCACCGAAAGTAAGCGTGCAATCGAGCTCGCGAGACGCTGTTTGCCGGCGATCCGCGACTTTCGCATGGCCAGCGTACAAGATGATTTTCAAAGTTTACTGTCGACGCTTCAGGAATTGTCGCGCCACTCGACGAAGGTCGGTGAACAACAATGGGCTGAGATGCTCGGCGGCTTGAACGAGGCACTAGGGCGCAGAGATTTCATCGAAGTCGCCGATCAGCTTGAGTACGTCTTGATTCCTGCTCTATCCTAAGGAGATGGAGCAAAAGACCATTCAGTTATTGACCCGCCTCGAGGCGCCGAAGTGGTGGACTGATCTCCAGACCATGGACGCTCTCGGCTGCGAGTGGACGATGGGCCGAGAGTTCAATCCCCACGCCAGCGTTATTTTGATTCCGCGCGCGGAGCTCACTGATATTCAGCGCGAAGAAATTTCGTTCTCCAAAGCATATATTCTGGTGGATAAAGGTTGGACGGCTCAAAACTTAAAGCGTG
This sequence comes from Pseudobdellovibrionaceae bacterium, assembly GCA_040381635.1. Lineage (GTDB taxonomy): Bacteria > Bdellovibrionota > Bdellovibrionia > Bdellovibrionales > UBA1609 > JALHOQ01. The sequence continues at coordinate 3,235 of JBEIHA010000013.1, read as the reverse complement.
CGATCAATTCTCTAAAGGGCGCACTCTTTATGGATATTGCCGATGGTGTAGAAGAACTTTCTAAAGTGGTGCGCGTGGCCTTGAGCCGACAAAACGAAAAAGAACGTAACAATGTTTTGATGCAGGCTATGCGCGGCCAAAACCGACAAATCGCAGAGCTGAATCGTGGTCTCGAGCAAGTGGTGCTGGATCGAACGGCCAACGAGGTCGATTCGCGCAAAGCCAGCCAGAAGAATATTTCTCGAGTTCGCGAGATCATCGGCTTTATCAAAGATCTTGCTCAATTGCTGGACGTGTCTGACCTGCTGCCTTTGGTTCGGCGTCAGCTGAAAGAACATCACGGGCTGGAATCCCCTTTGCTTTTTATTCCGCGGGGGGAAGCCTATGGCGATATGTATTATCTGCGCGGTTCACAGACCATCAGCACGCGGGTGCGCGGACCTTGGGTGATTTCGCCGCGGATATGCGTAAATGAAAGTGAAGACAGCCAGTTTTTGGCGAATGCTATGTTTCGACCGGTCGCCAAAGTCATCCGCTCTCCCTTGATTACGGTTCGTCATCAGAAAGATGTTTCACGCTCTCCTCTGTTGATGTTCGAGCACAACCTTGCGGCGAAGGATTTAGATCCGCTCGTGGTCTTTCTGGCTGAAAAACTGCAACCCGTGAGCTGGGCTCTAGATCGTTTGGTTCTCGAACAGGAATTAAAAAGCACTTCGCGGGAATGGGAAATGACCTTCGACGAATTGTCCGAACCCATAGCCATCCTTGATCATGACGGTCGCGTGCTGCGCTCGAACTCCCATTGGCGCGAAGAATTTAAAACGGTTCTCACCGCTCAAGGAAAAAACCTGAAGGTCGACGAAAAGCTTTATGTCATCGAAAAATACCCGATTCGCATGAGCCTCGAGGATCCACCGTTGAGTTGGGTTGTTTATTTGCGTGACGAGACGCGCTCGCAACGCTTGAAAAGTCAGGTGGTGCAGGTCGAAAAAATGTCCGCCATAGGACAGCTCGCCGGGCATATCGCGCACGAGCTAAACAATCCGCTGACGGGTATTCGTTCGTTGACGCAAGTTCTGTTGACCGAAGTGGATCCGGAAAACCAAGTGCACAAAGACCTAAGCGAGGTTGAAAAAGCATCCGCTCGCTGCCAAACCATTATTACGAACCTTTTGGATTTTTCGAAAGGCGGCATCGGCCAGAAAGCCCAAGTTTTGGATTTGAACGAAATCACGCGCAAGACGTTGCCCTTCTTGAAATCAGCGACGGGCAAATTTCGCAGCGAGATCCAGTTAAGCGACGGTGAGTTGATGGTGAAGGTTGAACCGCATCTTATGCAGCAAGTGATCTTCAACCTGGTGAACAATGCCTGCCAGGCGATGAAAGATAAGGGCGAAATTACCGTACACACTCACAAAGATCGCGAATGGGCTTTTCTCGAAGTGAAAGACACCGGACCCGGAATTGAAGAAGCCTTGCTCGAAAAAATCTTCGAGCCCTTTTTCACCACCAAAGAAGAGGGCGACGGCACCGGTCTGGGCTTAAGCTTAAGTCGTGATTTTGTACGTCAGTTCGGTGGTGACTTGGAATGTTTGTCCAAAGCCGGACAGGGTTCGATTTTTCGGGTCAAATTGCCCCTGGAGATTTTGTCGTGAGAGTGCTTATTGTTGATGATGAACCTTTGGTCCGCCTGTCCCTGAAACGCGCCCTTCACAAGGCGGGGCACGTGATCGAAGAGGCCGAGGACGGTCAGAGCGGTCTGGAAAAATGGCAGACGTTTAAACCGGATTTGGTTTTTCTAGATGTGCTCATGCCACGACTTTCGGGCCCCGACCTATTGAGGGCCCTGACCAAGACGGATCGGGCTTTTGCGAAAGTCATCTTGATGTCCGCCTTCACCGGAGAGTATGATTTGGAGAGGGCACAGGCGCTCGGAGCGCATTTGTTTATTCCGAAGCCGTTCGAAGATATTTTTACGGTCGTAAAAGCCGGAGAGGATCTCACTAGTGGCTGATCAGACCGGGAAAGTCGTAAAGCAGAAAGTTAAGCCTTATCCGTTCGAGGCGACACTCGAGCAGAATGCCATAAAAACACGGGTCGAAGTTATTTTTGTTAGCCAAAAAGGTGCGATCATTAGACTGGCTAATCAGATTGTTCATGTTGGCAAGTTTTATCAAGTGACTTTTGAGATCCCCGTAAGCCGCGAAATCATTAGCACCCAAGTTCGTATCCTGAAGACTTACGACAAAGTGTTGGATATAAAAGGGAAAGGTGTCGAGCGTTTGGCCGAATTGCACTTCCAAGACTTGACCAACGAGCATCGCTCGCGCATCAATGCCTTCACGGCCGCTGTCGGCCAAGAAAGCAAATAAGTTTAAAATGAGAATCATTTCAGGTAAGTTTAAGGGCCGCCAGCTGGTGAGCTTTCACGCCGACAATATTCGGCCCACCACCGATCGGGTGAAAGAAACCCTGTTCAATAAGTTGATGGGATTGGTGGACGGGGCCCGGGTTCTGGATCTGTTTTCGGGCACCGGCAATCTGGCCATAGAATGCCTGTCGCGCGGCGCGGCCCATGTGGACCTTGTCGAAAATCACCGTAAAAGCTTGGAAATTATAAAGAAAAATTTCAGCGTTCTGAAGATCACCGAAGACTTTAAGATCTATCCCATTGAGGCCTTTAAATATATTCAATCCTACCAGGGTCCGCCCTATGACTTGATCATCGCCGACCCGCCCTTTACCCAAAGTTTTGGCCATGATCTTTGTATGAAAATCGGTGAAAGCACCGTCTTGGGACCAGCGTTTACCTACGTCGTTGAAACCAGTTCCAAAGAGCGAATGGAGGAAAGCTATCCCGGCTTAAATCGCTTGGACCGTCGCGAGTTTGGTGATAAGCATTTGAACTTCTTCGAGAAAGCGACAGAATCCCATGGCCAAGGCGATTTACCCAGGTAGTTTCGATCCCATAACTCTCGGTCATATTGACATCATTCGCCGCATTCAGCCCTTGTTTTCGGAACTCGAAGTGGTCGTCGCGAACAATCAGCGTAAACAGTACATGTTTTCTCTGGAAGAGCGCGAAGGTCTAATTCGCGAAAACCTCCCCCCGGGCGTAAAGATCACCGCCTGGGACGGCTTGATCACCGAATACGCCGAAAAATCAGGCGCCCAAGTGATCGTGCGGGGTTTGCGCGCGATTTCAGATTTCGAATATGAATTCGCCATGTTCAAT